>NZ_JBTZSY010000049.1:0-16742 GCF_054815885.1 Anoxybacillus sp. TBDG-1 | reverse complement strand
TCTTGGCTTTATTTGCTCTTTTGCCTTGTAATTTCTTATAAATTGTATATAGAGTGTTATGGATTTTTACAAAAATATTTTAACAGTTACTAACCCTTTTTTATCCAAATCGACCTGTAATGTAGTCTTCTGTTCGTTTATCGTCTGGATTTGAGAATAGTTTATCTGTGTCGCTATACTCGATGACTTCACCGTTTAAGAAAAATGCTGTTTTATCAGAAATACGCGCCGCCTGTTGCATGTTATGTGTAACGATAATGATACTGTAGTTTTTCTTTAATTCTTGCACAAGCTCTTCTACTTTTAATGTTGAAATAGGATCAAGGGCAGATGTCGGTTCGTCCATTAAAATGACATCTGGCTCAATTGCTAAACAACGAGCAATACATAAACGCTGTTGCTGTCCCCCTGATAATCCATAGGCATTCGTATGCAAGCGGTCTTTTACTTCATCCCAAATGGCTGCGCCACGTAAACTTTTTTCAACGATTTCATCTAAAATTTTCTTGTCCCGAATACCGTGAATGCGTGGACCGTATGCCACGTTATCATAAATTGATTTTGGGAACGGATTCGGCTTTTGGAATACCATTCCGACTTGTGTACGCAATTCTTCGACACGATACGACTTATCAAAAATATTGCGGCCGCGATACGTAATTTCTCCAGATGTACGTACGCTTGGTACAAGTTCAATCATTCGGTTTAACGTTTTAATATACGTTGATTTTCCACAGCCTGACGGACCAATAATTGCTGTGACTTCATTTTCGTAAATATCTAAGTCAATATTTTTTAACGCATGATGCTCTCCGTACCATAAATTTAAGTTTTTCGTCCGATACACAACATTTTTTTCGCTTCGTTCTTCGGCTTGTTTATTTTTACGTTCTTTCACAACTGTTAATTCCATTAATAAGTTCCCCTTTCAACGCGCAATTAATAACGTTTTTGAAACTTGTTGCGAATGAAAATGGCAATCGAGTTCATAAAAATTAATACAACGAGCAATACGACAATCCCAGCTGCCGCTACATTTTGGAAGTCAGCTTGTGGACGTGACGTCCAGTTGTAAATTTGCATTGGCATCACAGTAAATGTATCAAGAATACCGCGTGGCAAATACGCTAAAAACGTCGGGATACCTAAAACGACAAGCGGTGCTGTTTCACCGATAGCACGAGATAAAGCTAAAATGCTGCCTGTCAAAATACCCGGGATCGCTGCTGGAAGGACGATGCGATAAATTGTTTGCCATTTCGTTGCTCCCATACCATACGATGCTTCACGCAATTGATTCGGCACGGCGCGAATCGCCTCTTGTGCCGCAACAACGATGACTGGAAGAACGAGTAAACTCATCGTTAAACCCGCCGCAAGAATGCTGCGACCTAAATTAAGTTCACGAACGAAAATCGTCAAACCAAGCAAACCGAATACGATGGATGGAACACCTGCCAAGTTTGAAATATTCGTTTGAATAAAATCAGTGAAACGACTCTTCTTTGCATACTCCTCTAAATAAATCGCCGTTCCAACCCCGAGAATAAGTGAAACAGGCGCAACGATAACCATCAGCCATAGTGACCCAACTAATCCCGCTTTAATTCCTGCATTTTCTGGACGGCGAGACGGAAAATTGTTTAAAAAGTCGATATTTAGCCAGCCAATTGCTTGAGTGAGTATCCGATATAGAAGCACAACGAGCACAATAAGCCCAAACAATGTCGCTAAGAAAAATAAAAACTTTAACATATTATTGCGCAATAGGCGACCGTTCATATGTTGAACGACACGTTGTTTGTCAATTAATTTTTCCATGATTAATACTCCTCCCTAAAGCGACGAGAAATGTATTGCGCGAGTAAGTTCATGGCTAATGTGAACAAGAATAACGTCATCCCGACTGCATAAATGCTGTAATAAACCGTTGTACCGTATCCAGCATCTCCTGTTGTTACTTGGACAATATATGCCGTTAACGTTTGGATCGATTTCGTTACGTCAAACGTGAAGACAGGAGACGAACCACCCGCTACTGCTACAATCATCGTTTCACCGACAGCACGAGAAATCGCAAGCATAAATGACGCCGCAATACCTGACGTCGCTGCAGGAAGGACGACTTTTAATGCCACTTCTAATTTTGTCGAACCGAGACCAAGCGCTCCTTCACGAATAGAGTTTGGCACGGAACTCATCGCATCTTCTGATAAAGAAGCAACCATCGGAATAATCATAATACCCATAACAATTCCTGGGCTTAATGCGTTAAAAATACCTAAGTTCGGAATAAATTTTTGTAAAAGCGGTGTGACAAACGTTAATGCGAAAAATCCGTATACAATCGTCGGAATTCCCGCCAACACTTCTAATATCGGTTTCAATATTTTTCGTGCTTTTTCAGACGCATACTCACTCAAGTAAATCGCTGAAGCTAGGCCGATAGGTATAGCTACACACATCGCAATCGCAGTCGTTAAAAGCGTTCCCGTCACAAGAGGTGCAACACCAAACGAACCTGTTTTTTCATCCCATGGTAGCCATTCTTTGCTCGTTAAAAACTCAACAATAGACACCCGTTCAAAGAAAATAAATGTTTCAAATAATAACGTAAATAAAATGCCGATCGTCGTTAACACAGAAATAGTTGCTGTCAACAGTAATAATTTTGGCATTAACCATTCAATAAGTTGCTGTCCGTTTTGTTTTTTCTTATTTTCTTTAATCATGTCACGGACAGAATATGAACGATTTCCGTCTGTCATCGCCATAATATGAAAACCCCTTTCCAAATTCATGGCAAGATGAGAAGCGAAACATGGTCGCTTCTCATCTTTACGTCTTGTTATTTTAATCCTTCAATTTTTTTCAATTGCTCTTGATATTGCTCTTCTGGAAGCGCGACATAACCAACTTCTTCAGCAAATTCTGCGCCTTTTTCTAATAAAAATTTTGCGAAATCATACACTTGCGCTTTTTCTTTTAACGATTTTACGTTGACATACGTAAATAATGGACGAGAAAGTGGTGCATATTCACCGCTTTGAATCGTTTCATGCGTTGGTTCAATCGGACCATTTCCACCATCGATTGGTACAGCTTTTAACTTGTCTTTATTTTCAACGTAATATGCAAATCCGAAGTAACCAAGCGCATTTTTATCTCCTGCAATCCCTTGGACGAGAACGTTGTCATCTTCAGATAATTGTGCTGTTTTGTTTAACGGTTGTCCATCTAAAACAACTTCATCAAAGTAGTCAAACGTACCTGAGTCATGTCCTGGTGAGAACAATTTAATTTCTTCATTTGGCCATTCTGGACGAATATCTGACCATTTCACTTTATCATTGCTATTTACTGCACCAGATGTAAAAATTTTCTTTAATTCGTCAACTGTTAAATAATCGACCCAGTCGTTGTCTTTATGCACTAAAACAGAAAGACCATCAAATGCAATTTGAAGTTCTTCAAATTGAATGCCATTTTTTTCAGCTGCTTCTTTTTCAGAATCTTTAATCGGACGAGAAGCGTTTGAAAAGTCTGTTTCACCTTTTGTAAACTTTTCAAATCCGCCACCTGTTCCAGACAAACCAACAGATACTTTGACGTTCGGCTGTTCACTCGCATATGCTTCAGCGGCAGCTTCAAGAATTGGGTAAACAGTAGAAGATCCATCAACAACGACGTTGCCGCTTAATTGTTCTTCAACGTTTTCTCCACCATTTTCGCCGCTTTGTTGAGCGCCGCCGCCACATGCTGTTGTAAATGCTAATACAGCGCTTGTCATTCCTGCAAGTGTAAACCATTTGTTTTTCTTCATCTTTTGATTTCCCCCTACTTTTTTCATTAGTTTTTGTCCCACGAGTTATAGAATAATGGAAACGTATTAAATTCGTTTTAAACGAATGTTAAGCTTTTGTAAATTCGCTTTCTTCTATCTTTCCATTGTTTGTTCCCTATTATTCAACGATTCCGTAGAGGGTTGTTCCCCAAATTGGCGCTTTGTTTTCAATTCAAAATATGCATCTAAAATTTTTCTTCCGATGTAGTTATTGATCGGATAATGATTTTTAGGATTTTGGTATACCCACGGCACAACGACAGCAAACGCTACTTCTGGGTTGTTGTATGGAGCAAACCCAACTAACGTCAAATTGTACGTTGGCGTCATCCGTCTTGATTTGATTGGTCCATCGTAAAACGCCTGTGCTGTTCCTGTTTTTCCTGCCGGGTCATACGGTGCATTTGCGAAAAAGGCGCGCGCTGTTCCGTTTGAGCCATGCATGACACGATAAAATCCTTCACGCACACGTTCAATGTACTCAGTTTTCATATCTACTCGGTTTAACACTTTCGGTTCAAACGAATAAATGACGTTTCCCATTTGATTTTTCTCGCTAATTGGTTCACGAATTTCTTTCACAACGTGCGGTTGAATGCGATATCCACCGTTAGCAATCGTTGAAACGTATTGCGCCATTTGGATCGGTGTATATACGTCAAACTGTCCAATAGCTAAGTCAAGCAAATGTCCTGGAAGTGTACTTTGTCCAGGCCATCCAATAATTTCACCAGGTAAATCAATGCCTGTTTTCACGCCTAAACCGAACTGATTAAAGTAGCGACGCATTATTGAAAATGCTTCTTTTTTAATCGGTAGCGCTTGATGCGGGCGATACGTCGAACCAGCAATCGCAATCGCCGTTTTAAACATGTAGACGTTCGATGACATTTCAAGCGCTTTTAAATCATTCATCGGTCCTTGTCGAATACCACTACGCGACTTTTTCGTCGGCGTTCCTTTAATATATAACGGTTCGTCAATAAGTACTGTACCAGGATGGATAACACCAGTTTGAAATCCTGTTAATACAGTAGCTCCCTTTACTGCTGACCCCATTGCATACGCTGATGTAATCGTTCCAAGAGCATAATCTTTTAACATGACTTTTCCATTTTCATCACGTGTATACCGTTTTCCAGCTAACGATAAAATTTCTCCCGTATTTGGGTCTATCATTACGACGAAAGCGCGATCAAGCAATTCCGTTCCACCGCGCCGTTTCATTGTCATTAATTCTTCTTCAATAATTTGCTCGACACGTTGTTGTAATTCCATGTCGATCGTTAATACAATGTCTTTGCCACGTTGTCCTTGCGATATTTGAATTGTTTCAATAATGTTTCCAGCTTTATCGGTCACATTTTTTATTTTTGCTTTTTGTCCGCGCAACACATCTTCATATTGAGCCTCAATGTAACTTTTTCCCACACGATCATTTCGACTATAGTCACGTGTCAAATAATAGTCGAGCTTTTCGCGCGGCAATCCTTCTTCTGATGATGTAATATTTCCAAGCACTGTACGAAATGTATCACCAAATGCATAATGACGATTCCAATCTGTCGTCACATCTACCCCTGGCAACTCTTCTAAATGCTCGCTAACAACAGCATATTCTTCGTCTGTTACCCCTTCATTTTTTATCATTTGTGGCGTTAAAGCGTATCCTCTATTCATTTCCCGAAAAATAGCGACAACTTCAAGTTCCTTTTCTTTAATCATTTTTACATCTTCTTCTGTAATACGCTCTAGTTGCAATCGATAAATATCTTTATCTTTTAATTTTTTTTCTCGAAACAGATTCCATTCTTTTTCAGTAATTTTTTCTTTTGCTTTTTCCTCATTTGTTAAAATCCAATAGTCTTTTATGTCCCGTTCTGTTACACGATCCGACGGCTTTTCAATATATGTCGCTAACTTTCTCGCTACTTCAATCATTTCCGATGCTTTTGTTGTTTGTGTGCGTGTATACGTAATCGCATGGAGTGGCTCGTTATCAACGACGACTTGATAGTTGCGATCATAAATTTTTCCACGCGGCGCCGGTGTATTGACGGTGACATTTTCTGTTCGCTCTACTTCTTTTCGATATTGTTCACCGTAAACAATTTGGATCACACCTAGTCGTAAAATAAGCGCAGAAAATAGTAAAAATACAACAAAAAATAGCACGTTTAACCGAAACGGCAACTGCATTCTTTTTTTCTTTTTCTTCGCCTTTTGAGCTTGTTGTATTTGCTTCAAAACGTGCGGGCACCTCCTTTACTTGCTCCTTCCTCATTGTAAAAGAAACGCCCGCAAATTTCTACATTGAAAGTCGAATACGTCGCACAAAAAAATAAATAATGAAATGACCAGCCCCAACAATTAACATTAATGATGGAATGGCTTTTTTTGCGTCAAATAGCGTAATGGCTAATAAAAACAATAACACAGATGTTGCACGTCCACCGTTCAAAAACAATTCCCGAATGACAATATATTCAATTCGCCACTCTTTCGCTTGATTGCTTTGTCCAATCACGTCAAACGTAAGCGACAAATATGGAACGAGTAAAATCGGATAGCCGATCGCAATGAGCGCTCCATATATTATCAGCTTTGTATACGATAAATCAAAAACGAGTAAAAAGACAGATGCATACAACAATAAGCCACCAAATAAAATAGCGCGCAATCGCCATTGTCGTTTCATATATTTAGACGCAAACGAGTACGTAATAAACGAAACAATCGCGTTAATCAATCCAAATACACCGAGCGCTTTTTCTGTTCCTGTCGCCATAAATAAAAAAATGGAAACAATAAATACAAACGTTCCTTCCCGAAATCCTTGAAAAAAATGGGCGTTTGTGATCATCCTCCAGTTTTTATTTTTCTTTCTTTCGTCATACACTAAGCGAAGCGCAAAGCGTCCTGATGAGCCTCGTCGATGCAAAAAAAAGCTAAGTATAACAGCAACAAGAAATAAACATAAGGAAGCTAAAAAAATCACCATATACCCGGTAAACTTCTCACTTGAAGCGATAACCCATCCTGCCAGCGGTGGACCAATCATTCCAGCCACAGACGTCATCGCCCCAAGCAATCCATTAAATAAATCACGTGTGCTCGGTTCAGTGATTTCAAAAGTCAATACGTTAAATGCGAGCCAATAAAAGCCGTAACCAACACCTAGCAACCCGCCAAGTAAAAACAAATGGTTCATCGCCTCATTTCCGCTAAATAATACAACTAAAAAAAAGAAAGCTAAAAACGTAACCCCCATGCGTAAAACGATGACGCGATCAATTTTTTTTGCAATTTGTCCAGCAACAATAAACGCCAATGGCTGCCATGTAACGATCGCTAAATTGTACACACCTAGGGCATGAAAACTGTTCACTTTTTTCCAAACATATACGTTCACAAACGTATTCGACAAAGCGATACTTAAAGAATACAATCCGCCAATCGCCAATAAAAGAAACAATTGTCGATGGGCGCGAATGTGCGCGATAATCCGTTTCCATCTGTTCATAAGCAAACTTCCTTTCTTGACAAGTAGTTTGCCTACTCTTTTATAGCGATATACAAAAAGAGCCCGACAAAATTTGTCGAGCTCTTCACCATTATTTTGCCGCCGCGTAACGTTTCGCTACTTCATCCCAGTTGACAACGTTCCAAAATGCTGAAATATAATCTGGACGACGGTTTTGATATTTTAAGTAATATGCATGTTCCCATACGTCTAATCCTAAAATTGGTGTTTTACCTTCCATTAATGGTGTATCTTGGTTCGGTGTGCTTGTTACTTCAAGTTGACCGTTATGGACGACAAGCCATGCCCAACCAGAACCGAAGCGCGTAGCAGCAGCTTTTGAAAATTCTTCTTTAAACTTTTCGAAGCTACCGAATGTGTTGTTAATCGCTTCAGCTAATTCGCCTGTTGGTTCACCGCCACCATTTGGTGAAAGAATAGTCCAAAAGAGCGAATGGTTTGCATGCCCTCCTCCATTGTTACGAACAGCTGTACGGATGTTTTCTGGCACTGCGTCTAAATTAGCCATTAACTCTTCAATTGTTTTGTTTTGCAATTCTGGATGACCTTCAAGCGCTGCGTTTAAGTTTGTTACATACGCGTTATGATGTTTTGTGTGATGAATGTTCATTGTTTCCTTATCAATATGTGGTTCTAACGCGTCGTAAGCATAAGGCAATTGTGGTAATTCAAATGCCATACTTCATTCCTCCTCATTGATTATGTAATTGCTCACAAATGAAACTGATAAATTATATTTAGAAACAGAAAAGTTTCATAAGTGAACCTACTTTAAGAGTACCAAAATAAAACGAATGTTTCAAATTATTTGCAAAAAACCTCGCTAATTTACTTAGCGAGGCAAATGGACCCTGCAGGACTCGAACCTGCGACCAGACGGTTATGAGCCGTCCGCTCTAACCAGCTGAGCTAAGGGTCCGCAATATCCGATGGTAATTTTATCAAAAAAGATACATCTCGTCAATACATGTTACACTCGAAACAAAATGGTTGTGTAGCGAACATAAAAAGAAGTAGAATGAGAAATGATGATGCGTAAAGGATGTGAATGATGATGTGGAAACGATTATTACAAAGTCTTTATTCTCCTGTACATATTGCTCGCTTTCGCTTTCATCCGATCGGAAAGGCGATTAGTTACGTGTTCTTTTTATCGCTCATTGCGACGTTGCCGATTGCTATTTACTTTACGATAAGTATAAACAAAATGATCGGCTCAACGCATCAACTATTGACCGAAGAACTTCCCCCTTTTGAAGTCGTTGATGGAGTATTGATATCTAATGAAAAAGAACCGATTGAACTTATACGTCCTGACGTGACGATGTTATTGGATAGCACAGGTACACTGACAACAGATGATGTAGCACGCTATACAAATGCAGTAGCGTTTTTAAAAGAAGAATTTGCGCTTGTGGCAAATGGACACGTTCAATCATATCCGTATAGTGTTATGCAAACGGATCGTTTTACAAACAAAGATGTATATGAATTTACGGGCAAGCTACAATCGTTACTCCCTATCGTCATTTCGCTATCGTTTTTTGTTTTATACTTTTTCACATGTACGAGCAAATTTCTTTACGTTACCGTCCTAGCGTTTATCGGTCTTATTTTTCGCGGCACGTTAAATAAACGCGGCTCATATCGCCACATGTGGAGCCTTTCCGCTTACTCCATCACACTAGCAACGATCTTTTTTACCATTATGGAAGCATTACAAATTGTCGTTCCATACGCTATCGCATTAGATTGGTTCGTTTCTATCACCATTTTATTTGTTTCCATTAAAGAACTTCCTTCCGTGAAAGAAGCAGGCTGATGGGCCTGCTTCTTACAATTTAAATGCTGTAGTTAGTGTAGATAACGACTGAGATAATTCGTTTAATCGTTCACCAACACGATACATGTCGTTCATTTGCTTCGTTTGGTCATGCGAAACCGACGTCATTTCTTCCGCGCTTGCTAACGTTTGTTGAGCAACGGAAGCAAACGCCATCGTGACTGTCTCGATGATCGGCAATAGTTGCTCAAACTGTTCTAATTCACTTTCCATTTGTGCCACGTTGCGATTGACGCGCTGAATTTCTTTTAATAAATGGTCAAACGAACGCTTTGCTTCATTTGCAGATGTGAGCTGATGTTGCAAATGCGTGACCATCCCTTCAAACTGATTTGTCGCATGAATCGATACTTCTTCCATCGCAAAAATAGACGATGTAATTTCTTCTGTTGCTTTTGAAGCATGTTCTGCTAATTTTCTCACTTCTGTTGCCACAACAGCAAATCCCTTTCCAGCTTCGCCGGCGCGTGCCGCTTCAATTGTCGCATTGAGTGCCAACAACTTCGTTTGTTCGGCAATTTGGCGAATAACATCAACAACTTTTGTAATTGACATGGAATGATGCTTCACGCTTTGAATCGTATCGTTTACTTCTTTAAATTGTTTAGCAAATGAATGAATATCGCTAATTAAATGCGTCAGCCGCTTTTCTCCACCTTTCGATGATTCATTCATATCGGTCGCACTTGCTGAAATGTTTTGTACACTTGTCAACACATGTTGCATCCGCTTTTTCATCTCATCAACACGATGAATGCTTTCATCTGAAGCATTTGCCGTTTCTTCTGCTCCTTGCTTTACGGTTGCAATAGCTGATATAAGTTGATCGTTTGATTCAATGACATGTTCAGAAACGTGCTCTAAGTCCCTTCCTGTAATAGCTAACTGTTTTGTTGTTTCGTTCATCTCACGAATGACATTTTTCATGCTCGTCAACATTCGTTGAAAACTACGCGCAAGCGAATCGATTTCTGGCGTCGTCGAATAAATATGTTCGTCAACCGTTAAATCCCCCCGCGACAATCGGCTCATTGCATGGCGAAGTTGGGCAATCGGCTTCGTTAATCCACTAACTAACCATCTAATCATAAATGTTGCAACGATAACGCTAATCACAATGGCCATGAGTGTTAGATTAGCGAGCTGCTGAATAGGTTTCATAAACTGTTCATTAGGTACAGCGACAACGTATGTTCCTTTTAATTCTTGAATTGTTTTATACGCAAATGTATATGTACGTCCGTTCCACTCCAAATGCGATACACCATTTTTTTGTTTCGCAATCGTTTCTTGAATCCATTTTGGTACATCGAGCTGTTCATTCCGCTCAAATGTTTTTACTTTTCCGTCTCCAATTAAAAAAACATCTACACTTAATCCATCTTGCATGAGTTCTGCTTTTTGCTGCTTGATCGCAGAACGCAAGCTTTTTTCAAACAGTTGTTCATCTCCTGTATGAATATACATGAGGTTACGTGCCACCTCAAACATCATCGTCGCTTCTCTTTCAAGGCGGTCTTCAATCGCTTTTACCGTCGTTTCTTTCGCTTGATGATAAGCAATCATCCCAACAATACTGAGCGAAGTAATTAAAACGCTAAAAAATAAAATGAATAAACGGTTTTGTAAACTAATTTTTAATAACCATCGTTTTACTTTTGGTGATGGTTGAACACGAAATGTTCCTATATGCGCTTTTATATTTTTCAACTGCTGCTTCATTTGTGCACGCACGGCACATCCCCCCTTCGACAAATACAGACAAAGAATACCAAAAAAATATCAATGTTATATTAAGTGAATGTGAAGTAATGTAAAGAGATTGTAATTTTTATGCATATATCATGTGGACAAGCCATATGGATGAAGCAAAAAGAAATATAAGGTGGGAAATGGAATGAAAAAAATTTTCATCTTTCTTGTCTTCATTGCCGTATGTACAATGGCGTATCATGATATAACAAAAGGAACAATTCATACGATTCGTACGGAAAAAACGATGAAACAAACAAAAGAACTTCCATATCGCGAAGTAACTATACAACGAGGCGATACACTCCTTTCGATCGTCGAACGCGAAATGAATGGGCAATTGCCTGTGTCGATTGATAAACTCATTGCTGATTTTGAAGCGCTCAATCCACATGTAAACGCCCATTCGCTTCAAATCGGAAAAACATATCTCATTCCACAATATAAGCGGAAATAGCAAAAACATTGGCAACAAATAAGAAACATTGCTACAATAAAAAATGATTGAATTAATACGTTAAAAGGAGCGATTAGCGCGTGAGTGAAATCATTCATCGTTCAAAAACCCGCCCTGTTCGCGTTGGGAACATAACCATTGGCGGGAACAACGAAGTCGTCATTCAAAGTATGACGACAACAAAAACGCATGATGTAGAGGCAACCGTCGCCCAAATCCATCGACTCGAAGAAGCTGGATGCCAAATCGTTCGCGTCGCTTGCCCTGACGAAAGAGCAGCAGACGCGATTGCTGAAATAAAAAAACGGATCAATATTCCTCTTGTTGTTGATATTCATTTTGACTATCGTCTCGCTTTAAAGGCGATTGAAAACGGCGCGGATAAAATTCGCATTAATCCCGGAAACATTGGCAAGCGTGAAAAAGTTGAGGCGGTCGTTAAGGCAGCAAAAGAGCGCGGAGTACCTATTCGTATCGGTGTCAATGCTGGCTCGCTCGAAAAGCGCATTTTAGAAAAATACGGATATCCAACAGCCGATGGAATGGTCGAAAGTGCCTTGCATCATATCCGTATTTTAGAAGACCTTGATTTTGAAGACATTATCGTTTCACTCAAAGCTTCCGATGTTCGTTTAGCGATTGAAGCATACGAAAAAGCGGCTCGTGCATTCGACTATCCGCTACATCTTGGCATTACGGAATCGGGTACGTTATTCGCAGGAACAGTAAAAAGCGCTGCGGGACTCGGTGCTATTTTAAGTAAAGGAATTGGCAACACGGTGCGTGTATCCCTTAGCGCTGACCCTGTTGAAGAAGTAAAAGTGGCTCGCGAATTGTTGAAAGCATTTGGTCTTGCGGCGAACGCTGCAACATTAATTTCTTGTCCAACATGCGGACGAATTGAAATTGACTTAATTAGCATCGCAAATGAAATTGAAGAATATATTGCCCAAATTAAAGCACCAATTAAGGTAGCGGTTCTCGGCTGCGCAGTAAACGGACCTGGAGAAGCGCGTGAAGCGGACATCGGTATTGCAGGGGCTCGTGGCGAAGGATTATTGTTCCGCCACGGAAAAATTGTACGCAAAGTACCTGAAGAAACAATGGTCGAAGAATTGAAAAAAGAAATTGATAAATTAGCGGAACAATATGCATTAAAAGGAAAGCAAAAATAAGAGGGGATATCCCCTCTTATTTACCAAAATCGGACGAAAAAGCTCAAAATGATGGAAACAGCACCAATCCCAATCGCCCAAGCACCTAACGTTTCTGCTCCTCGACGGCGGGCGATAAATCCGAAAATAATGCCGGCTGCTCCCATAATGATCGGCATAAGGAAAAGAGAAACAACCGATAAAGCAAGCGCAAGCCAGCCGACGCCACGACCGTTTTCTTCATGTTCTACTTCTCGTTCTCGCTCAGAGAACCGCATGGGCTCAGCAATTTCACCTGCTGTTTCTTCCATAAAATCTCGTTCAACATTTGGAACAGTATCGATCCGTGTATTGTCGTACGATTGACGCTGACGTTCATTGTCCATGACAATTCCCTCGCTTTCGTAAAATGAGGAGCACTATTATTATGCAGTAAGTCATACGTCATTATAGATGTTACTTTATGTCAATGATATAATGGGCAAGACATACCCATCATAGAGAGGATGAACAAACATATGGTCAAACGACGATTTGGCATCGATATTGACGGAACAGTCACATGTCCAAGCACATTTATCCCATACTTAAACAAGTCGTTCCAAAAAAATTTAACACTCGACGATATTACCGATTACGATTTAGTTCCTTTTTTAGATACGACAGAGGAAAAGTTAAATGAATGGATGGAACGATATGAACCAATTATTTATAGTGAAGCTCCTCTTGCAAACGGAGCGCTAGAGGTCATTAATAGCTGGAAAGATGAGTATGACCTATATTACATTAGTGCACGAGGTCGCCACTTGTATGAAGTCACAGAAAAATGGTTTCAACAACACGGTGTTCATTATCATCATATTGAGCTTATCGGTTCGCACGATAAAATTGAAGCTGTAAGAAAATATAGAATCGACATTTTTTTTGAAGATAAATACGATAACGCTTGCGACATTGCGGAACAATGCCTCATTCCTGTCATTTTATTTGATACTCCGTACAATCGTGGTTCGCTACCAAAAGGCGTCATTCGTGTTTACAATTGGCATGAGGCAAAACAACAAGTAGAAAAATTACTTACAACAACAAGCTGACATCACGCGTCAGCTTGTTGTTGGCACATCGGACACGTTCCGTATACTTCAAATTTATGTCCTGATATAGTGTATCCTTGTAAATCTTCCATCAATTCGTTCATTGGACAAGTTACGAGCTCTTTTGTTTTACCACACGACATGCAAATAAAATGATGATGGTGATGATGCATGTTGCATGTAAAGCGAAAATGCTTTTCCCCAGAAAGCTCGGTCATCTCTAAAATCCCTAGCTCAACAAATAACGCCAAATTACGATAAACTGTGTCGAAACTAAGTCCTGGATACCGATCTTTCATGACATCAAGCACATCTTTTGCTGTTAAATATTTATCTGTTTTTGCGAACAACTCAAGCATTTCTTCACGCTTTCCTGTATACTTAAATCCCTTTTCTTTCATTAATCGTAGCGCTTCAGAAACGTTCACGCTTCGTCATCCTCTCTTCCATTTTTTCCACGTGATTGCCCCAACTAATATACAAACAGCTAACAAAACGATCGTTCCACCAGGAGCTAAATTTAAATAATAAGAAAGAAATAAGCCCACAATAACAGCAATTTCACCAAATACAACAGATAGCCATAACGCTTGTTTAAATCCTTTCGCTATTCGAATGCTCGCCGCAACCGGAAGCGTCATGAGTGACGAAACAAGCAAAATGCCAACAATTCGCATCGACGCAGCAATGACAAGAGCTACTAACACAATGAAAACAAAATGGAGCGATTTTACTTTTACCCCCGACGCTTGCGCATATTCTTCGTCAAATGATAAAATAAACCATTCTTTATAAAACAGAAAAACGATAGTAAGCACGATGAAAAAAATGATGCTAATCGTCCATACGTCTGTCGTGCTGACTGCACTTACACTTCCAAATAAATATGAAAACAAGTCGGTGTTAAAGCCATCCGCAAGTGAAATAAAAATGACACTTAAACCGATGCCTCCTGATAAAATGATCGGAATCGCCAATTCTTGATAATGCTTATATACTGTACGCAACTTTTCAATAAATAACGAACCAACGACAGAAAATGCCATACCAATATAAATCGGGTTTAATGTCGCAAAAGTTAAAATTTTTTTTTGTACAAGCAAACTTGCTGCAATTCCCGCAAGTGTTACGTGACTTAATGCATCGGCAATAAGTGATAACCTTCTGACGACAATGAACACGCCTAAAAGAGGGGCAATAAATCCGATTAATATTCCGACAATAAACGCATTTTGTAAAAACTTATATTGAAATAAAGCTTCTAACATACACACCCTCTTTTCTACGCATGATCGTGGGCAAGTAAATGCAGATGATGCCCGTAAAATGATGCTACATCTTCTGTTTTCAGCTGAGCAAACTGTTGCACACTGCCATGGAAATGTAAATGTTTGTTTAAACATGCGACATGCGTCACTTTTTCTGTAATCGTTCCGATATCGTGTGTCACAAGAAGCAACGTCATATGATGTTGTTTATTCAATCGTTCAAGCATGTCGTAAAAGCTTTGTACATGATGTACATCAACCCCGACAGTTGGCTCATCTAAAATTAAAAATTCAGGTTGTGACACGATCGCACGTGCGATAAATACACGTTGTTGTTGACCACCCGAAAGTTCCCCGATATTGCGACGAATAAACGGGCTCATGCCAACCGCATCGATCGCTTCATATACCGCTTTTTCATCGCTTTTGTTTAATCGTCGAAATAAACCTAACTTTCCTGTTAAACCGCTTGCGACAACTTCATACACAGTCGCAGGAAATCCGGTATTAAAACTATTTGCTTTTTGAGATACAAAACCGATTTTATGCCAATCTTTAAACTGCTCAATTGGCGTGCCAAATAAAAAAATTCGCCCCGTTTGTGGTTTTAGCAACCGTAAAATACATTTTAACAATGTCGATTTTCCTGAGCCATTTGGACCAACTAAACCGACGAACGCACCTTTTGAAATGCGAAAATTGATATGTTGCAATACATCTTCATCATCATATCGAAACGATACGTTCTCAACACGTAAAATATCGTTCATCGTTTGACCACCTTAATTCAAAATGATTCCGATTCATAGTATAACGCATTTATTATCATTAATGAATAGCCGACTTAAATTTCGCCCCGCGCACTTCTTGTGTATTCATGATCGTAATAAATGCATTTGGATCAATTTCATATACAATCGACTTCAGCTTCGTCACTTCTAAGCGAGTAACGACGGCATAAATGACTTCTTTTTGCTCGTCCGTATATCCGCCTTTCCCCATCAACTTCGTCGTCCCCCGTCCGAGTCGATTTAAAATCGCATCTGATACTTCTTCATAATAATCTGATACGATCAACACTGCTTTTGTTTCATCTAACCCTTGAATGACTGTATCAATTGTCTTGAAAGCGATATAATAAGTTAGAACAGAGTACATCGCCTGTTTCGGTCCGAATACAAACGCTGCCCAAGTAAAAATAAAAACGTTTGTAAACATGACAAATTCGCCAACAGAAAAGGGCAATTTTTTCGTCATTAAAATCCCTAAAATTTCTGTCCCATCTAATGATCCACCATGGCGAATGACAAGTCCCACGCCTGCACCAAGAATCGCTCCACCAAACACTGTCGCCAAAATGGAATCTGTTGTAAATGGGGATATGTGATGAAACAACCGCTCCATTACAGCTAAAACAACGATCGAATAAAGGGAGGAGAACATAAATGTTTTCCCAATTTGTTTATAACCAAAATACATAAACGGCGCATTCAATAAAATAACAAGCGTCGCAAAATTCAACCACGCGTAATTTGGAAGAATATGATCAAGAATAAGGGAAATACCAATTACCCCACCGTCAATAATCTCATTTGGCACTAAAAACTGCTCGATGGATAACGCCGCAAGCGTCGCGCCAATCGTCATCATAACAACACGATATAGCAAATGACCAACTGTCTCTTTTTTATGTTGTCTTCTCACACCAATCTCCCCTTTCATCTATTTCATTAGGTTATCAATTTTATTAAAATCATAAAATAACGACAAAGATTTTAATAAAATT
>NZ_JBTZSY010000048.1:0-16896 GCF_054815885.1 Anoxybacillus sp. TBDG-1 | reverse complement strand
TGTATATAGAGTTTTATGGATTTTCACAAAAATATTTTAACAGTTACTAACCCCCTATTCATATTGTACTTGCTTTAAATCTGGAACAACTTGAATCCATGTTTTCCCAGGCATAAACCCGAGCGGAACACCATCTTTATAAGGAAGGAGGCGTCCGTCAATATTTTTCCACTCCACTTCCTGCATCGTTCCTTCTTGAAATAAATACCCTTTTCCACCTGATGTAAAGTCAATATCTCTGCGACCATAATCATCAATAATTTGGTGTGTTGTTTCAATGACAAACACATTTTCTACCGCAATCGGCGTATTCGTCTCTCGGTCAACTGTCGGCTCGCCACCACTCGACCGGACATATTTCGTTCCATCATACGTATAATGAACATGGGCATACGATCGTTTAGAATACATAACATCAATATTCGTTGCTTCTACAGCACTTGTCAAATCATTTGAGAAAAACGGTAATGGCTTCACTTCTTCTTCAAATGCATAGCCGTTTTTTTCGGCACCTTTTTTAATATTTTCAAAGGAAATGTACGAGTTGTGCGGTGCCTTTCGTGTGTGATCCCGCCAAAATAACGTTCCATCATAAAATAAACCATTTACGTAATCTGTAGCACCAGAATTTAATAACGTTTGTGCCTCGGGACTCCATCCGTGACATACGTATAATGCATGAAAACCGTTGCTTAGTTGAATAAAATAATCTCTTGCGCTTCGAACGGGCCCGATAATATCAGGTTGTTCGCTTTGGTAAATCGCTAACAGCCGTGTAATATCTCCCTCTGCAAGCACTTCATACACGATGTCTGCTTTATGTAGCCCCGACTGTGGTCGTGCGGCAGGATAGTTATTAATCATCACCGCCACCGCGCGTTGCATCGTTTTTTCTTTTGTTGGCATGCCTGTTAATGGGAATGTCCATGATGTTTCCTTTGTTTCTTTTTTATTTTCCTGTTCGACTGTTGTCGGTGGGGACTTGTTTTCTTTTACATTTGACTCTGTACGTTGACATCCGATGCTCAATAAAAACATCGTCGTGATCATCAGCAGAAAAAATAATCGCCGCAACATGAACCCAACCTTTCATTTTCCGTTCCTTTTATATTTTAACGCATTATTGTTGGAAAGAGTACTGTTTTATGCATCACATCGTAAATTCCTTTCGGTGTCATGCGAACATAAGGTAGATGGGTCGACGATAAAAAGAGCAGTGTGTAAATCGGATCAGCAAACGTATAACCGCGCTCACGCAACAATTTCCCAAACTTTTTTTCCTCTTGCATCAGCTCGCTCATTGGTTTTGCCGACATTAATCCGCCTAAAGGAAGAGGAATTTCATGAATGACTTCCCCTTGTTCACAAAGGACAATGCCACCCCCCATTTGTTTCATATGCTCAAATGCAAGCAAAAGATCTCTTTTATTTTTTCCAATCAAAATAATATCTCCTGTATTTGAGTACGAACTAACAAGTGCTTGCACATGTGTCGCGAATCCTTTTAATATGGTGTTTATGCGCCATTTTCCATGGCGGTCAACGAGCATTAAAAAGCTTTCGTCGTGATCAGTAGATAATTCATCAGCTGATGTATCCATCGAAATCGAATATGGCTTAATGATGACCGAGTTTTCCATATGCATACCTAATGGCATCGAAAACTGCAAATCATCCATCTGTAAATCCCACGTCAGCGCAAGTGGCATAAGACCATGTACATCCCATTTTATCGTTGGGAAAGCATGAACAGGAACGCCATCACGTTTTACCCATTGTCCACTCGCTAAAACAGAAATCGGGGTCGGATTAGAAGCATGTTCAAGAATATTAATATGTGCAATACGCCCTGGTGTAATGCTTCCGTGCAAATGATCGATATTGTAATAACGAGCGACATTCCATGTTGCCATGCTATATGCTTCAATTTCAGGCAATCCTTCTTGCAAGGCGATGCGAATCATCTCATCGATCATTCCGTTTTCATAAAATGCAGGGGTCGAACCGTCTGTCGTAAACATGCAATGATCGTAATGATGAATGCCACATTGTTTCATCTCTTTCAGCAATGTCGGCAAATCTGGTCGAATGGATGAATGACGCAACGATACCGTATACCCTTGCATTAAGCGCTTATGTACATCACTTCCAGTCATCGCTTCATGGTCAGCATCCGCACCAAACAGTTTCATTTTCGTTAACGTGCGATCTGAAGCTCCGGGAAAATGACCTTCCACTTTTTTACCGAGCTTTTTCGCTTCTTGCATCCAATGGAGAACGAAATCGTCTCCTTCTAACAACTTTGGCCATCCTGTTAATTCACCAACTTGTAAAACCGCATCATTTTCAAGCCAACCTTTCATGTTCTTATATGAAAAAAGATGTTCTTCTCCGTCCATTTCTGTTTGTGGATCAAGTCGGCACCACCAATACATCGTGACAGGTTGTTTTTCCATAGCGACTAAAAAAGAAAACGCTTTCTTTTTTGTCAACTGTAAAAAAAGAAATAAATTATCGTTAATAAGCGTCGTTGTTCCAAACTGTGCTGCATATTCCGCTAACGTCTGGGGATTATATAATTGAAACGGATGAGCGTGAGGCTCAATGTAACCAGCAACGAGCACTTGATTCGTGCAATCAACGACTTCGCATGAATGCAATTGCTTCGGTTTATTCGGACCGACGTACACAATTCGGTCATCGCAAATCCATACGTTTCCTTGCATCCATTGACGTATGTATGGATGTAAATATGTTGCATTCATTAGCACTTTCGTTGGCGCTTGCTTTCCCTCAACAATTGCAACATGTTTACGAATTTGTTCGCTTTTCCATCGATACCGTTTTTCAATCATGATCGCTTTCCTCCTAAATCGTACCATCGTATATACACATTTTAACGGATGAAAGCGAAATTCACAAACAAAAAGGAGGAATAACATGAAACAAAACATCGGTGTTATTAATGCAATGATTCGCATTACATGCGGATTTACAATGCTTGCTTGGGCAACAGCCAATCTTTCACGCAAACCATGGCGCGAATCATATATATGGGTCATTATGCTCGCTGCGATGAAAATTGCAGAAGGGATCGTTCGTTTTTGCCCTGTTATGGCGCTATTTGAACGATATCAATGTCATTGTGAAAAAGATCGTGAACAAGAGAAAGCGATTCCTATTGAACCGGTCAATCCTTCGTAACAATAACCCCCTTGTATGCGTACAAGGGGGGAAAAAGGAGAGAGCTAATATGATTGCAGAATATATAACAGATACGTTCTTTATTCTTATTCTTTTAATCGGTAGCATCGTCGCCCTTAGTTTTGTATACGTTCGCAAGCGACGTACGCGATAGCTTTATAACCAATATCACGTCGATAAAACAGTTGATCGCATGAAATGTGCTGAATTTGCTCATACACAAGACGTTGTGCTTCTTCTAATGTTTTTCCATTAGCAACAACGAGGAGCACTCGTCCTCCATCCGTTACCCACTCATCGTTTACAAGTTTTGTGCCGGCGTGGAAAATTTGTGCTTTCGTTACTTGTTCAAGCCCTCGAATAACAGCGCCTTTTTCATATTGTTCAGGATATCCTTTCGCCGCTAAAACAACCCCAATCGTTGCTTCATCGCTCCAATGTAATGTAATCGGTTGATCTTCTAAAAGCGAAACGATTACTTCAACAAGATCGTTTTGTAGCCGCGGTAAAATGACTTGTGCTTCAGGGTCGCCAAATCGCGCATTAAATTCAATCACTTTTGGTCCTTCTTGTGTGGCGATTAATCCTGCGTATAAAAATCCTGTAAATGGACATCCTTCTTGTTTCAATGCTCTCGCTGTCGGTTTCACAATTGTTTCAACCGCTTCATAAACCGTTTGTTCGCTAATTTGCGGAACAGGAGAATAGGCGCCCATCCCCCCTGTGTTCGGTCCTTGATCGCCATCAAACGCACGCTTATGATCTTGGGCGATCACCATCGGATAAACGTGTTCTCTATGCACAAACGCCATAAGTGAAAATTCTTCACCTTGTAAATATTGCTCAATAACAACTTGTGCACCAGCTTCACCGAACTTTTTTGCAATCATTATCTCATGTAACGCGTCAAGCGCCTCTTCCACTGTCATTGCCACCGTGACACCTTTTCCAGCCGCAAGTCCATCTGCTTTAATAACGATCGGTGCACCTTGCTCGCACACATAACGTACAGCGTCATCATAATTTGTAAATGTCACATAATTCGCTGTCGGAATGTTATATTTTCTCATGATTTCTTTCGCAAACGCTTTGCTTCCTTCAATGAATGCCGCTTGTTGTTTCGGACCAAAAATACGCAATCCTTCACTTGCAAAATGATCGACAATACCTGCTAACAGTGGGGCTTCCGGACCAACGATCGTTAAATCGATCGCTTCTTTTTTCGCCCACTGAGCTAGCGCTTCAACATCCGTTTCTGAAATCGGAACGCGCGTAGCAATCGAAGCCATTCCGTCGTTTCCTGGCGCGACATATACGCGAGTGACAAGCGAGCTTTGGGCTACTTTCCATACAAGCGCATGTTCTCGACCACCGCGCCCGATAATGAGCACTTTCATCGTCCGTCGCCTCCTTTAATGTTTAAAATGGCGTACTCCTGTAAATACCATCGCAATGCCGTACTCATTCGCTTTTTGAATCGAATCTTCATCGCGAATCGAACCGCCCGGTTGAATAATAGCTGTGACTCCGGCTTGGGCAGCCACTTCAACTGTGTCGCTCATCGGGAAAAAGGCGTCGGAGGCTAATACTGCACCGTTGGCATTCCCGCCCGCTTGCTCAATGGCAATTTTCGCTGCTCCCACACGATTCATTTGACCAGCGCCAACACCAATTGTCATCCCATCTTTCGCTAACACAATCGCATTCGATTTCACATGCTTCACCACACGCCAAGCGAACGTTAAATTCGCCCATTCTTCTTCTGTCGGCTGTCTTTCAGTCACAACTTGAATGTTCGCATTATCAATCGTGTATATATCTTCGTCCTGAACAAGTAATCCACCGCGCACCGATACGAAAAATGGTTCTTGTTTCCGTTCTGCTTGAAAATCAACAGTTAATAGACGAATATTTTTCTTTTTCGTTAAAATCGCAAGTGCTTGTTCTGTGAACGACGGAGCGATAATAATTTCTAAAAAAATGTCATGTAATTTCGCAGCCGTCTGTTCGTCAACCTCGCGATTAAGCGCCACGATGCCGCCAAAAATGGACGTCGGGTCGGCTTCATAAGCTTTTTGAAACGCTTCCGCAATCGTTTCGCCAACACCGACTCCACACGGATTCATATGCTTCACTGCTACCGCTGCTGGCTCAGTAAATTCCGCAACAATTTGCAACGCTGCGTTCGCATCATTAATGTTGTTGTATGACAACTCTTTTCCGTGTAGCTGCTTCGCTGCCGCAATAGAAAACGGTGAGCTGAGCGGTCTTTCGTAAAATGCTGCCGTTTGATGTGGATTTTCGCCGTATCGCAACGATTGTTTTTTCACAAACGTCATTGTCATCGTTTCTGGATATGTTTCTCCGATAACATTTGTCAAATATTGCGCAATCATTGCATCGTATGCTGCTGTATGGCGAAATACTTTCGCAGCTAATGACCGTCTCGTCTCAAGCAATACTTCGCCATATTGTTTTAGCTGTTCGATGACTAACTCATAGTCAGTAGGATCGACGACAGCTGTGACATAAGCATGGTTTTTCGCCGCTGCTCGCAGCATAGTCGGACCGCCAATATCGATATTTTCAATTGCTTCCATAAACGGCACGTTTGGCTTTGCGATCGTTTCTTGGAATGGATATAAATTGACAACAACAAAGTCGATTGGCATAATGGCATGGTCTTGCAACTGTTTTTTATGCGCTTCATCATCTCGAACAGCTAACAGCCCGCCATGAATGTTTGGATGTAATGTTTTCACCCGTCCATCTAAAATTTCTGGGAAGTTTGTCACGTCAGAAATGCTGACAACTGGAATGCCATGCTCCGCTAATACGCGCTTCGTTCCGCCCGTTGAAATAATTTCAACACCTAACTCAACTAGTTGTTTAGCAAACGTAACAATTCCTTTTTTATTTGATACGCTAATGATCGCTCGTTTTTTCATCTTCCGCCCTTCCTTTCTCACTTACCAGCTGCTGAATGACTTTCGGATACAATACATGCTCGATCTCATGAATACGACGCTCGACGCTTTCTAACGGCTCTCCATCATCAATATATAGCGCTTGTTGAGCAATAATCGGTCCTGTATCCATTCCTTCATCAACATAATGCACCGTCACCCCTGTCACTTTCACGCCATAACGGTACGCTTGACCGATCGCATCTTTACCCGGAAACGCTGGCAAAAGAGAGGGGTGAATGTTTATAATTTTGTTCGGATATGCCTGTAAAAGCGTCGGACCGATGAGCCGCATGTAACCAGCCAGAACGATCCAGTCGATTTCTTTTCGTTGCAGTTGTTGTAAAATCTCACGTTCAAATTGTTGTTTTTTTTCGTACTGTTTAGGGTTAAAAACAAATACCGGCACGTGTTCACGAATCGCTCGTTCAATCACTTTGGCATGCGGCCGATCACATACGAGAAGCGCAACTTCCGCTTGTATATCTCCTTTTTTTACCGCGTCGACAATCGCTTGAAAATTCGTGCCACTTCCCGATGCAAAAATAGCTATTCGCTTCATTCGATTTTTCCCCCAGCAAACGATACACCCGATCCTTCTTTTACCCGACCGATGATATACGCTTGCTCTCCGCACGATTCAAGCAACTGCACAACGTCTGGTACAACATCGCTATCGACAGCTAATACAAAACCGATTCCCATATTAAAAATATTGAACATTTCCGTTCGTTGTAGTTGTCCATGTTGTTGTAAAAAGTTAAAAATCGGTGGAATCGGCCATGAACCGTAGTCTATTTCAGCTTGTAATCCTTTTGGCAACATACGCGGAATGTTTTCGATAAAACCGCCCCCTGTAATATGTGCCATCCCTTTCACAGAAAATTGTTTTAACACTTCTTGTACTGCACGAACATAAATACGCGTCGGTGTTAATAGTTCTTCACCAAGCGAGCGGGAAAACGGTTCATATATATAATTTAACTGTAAATGAGCATCTTTTATAATTTTTCTTACAAGCGAATAGCCGTTGCTATGAAGCCCGCTCGAAGCCAAACCGATCAGCACATCACCAGGGACAATCGCCTCACCTGTCACGAGCTTTTCTTTTTCTACCACACCAACTGCAAACCCAGCTACATCATATTCATCCTCAGCATACATGCCTGGCATTTCTGCCGTTTCTCCTCCAATGAGCGCACACCCTGCTTCGATGCAACCATCAGAAATTCCTTTCACAATATGCTCAATTTTTTCAGGTACCGCTTTTCCACAGGCGATGTAGTCAAGGAAAAAAAGCGGCTCTGCTCCTTGTACGACAATATCATTCACACACATCGCTACACAGTCAATTCCAATTGTATCGTGCCGATTGAAAGCGAACGCAAGCATTAATTTCGTCCCTACTCCGTCTGTTCCTGATACAAGGACAGGTTGCTTATAATCGAGCGAAGATAGATCAAACATTCCTCCAAAACCACCTAAACTTCCTAATGCACCGATTCGAGCGGTTTTAGCGACATGTTTTTTCATCCGCTCTACAGCTTCATAACCAGCTTCAATATTCACACCAGCTTGCTTGTACGCATGTGACAACGTGCTCCCCTCCTATTTTCGTCGGATATTGTCCTGTAAAACAAGCTAAACATTGCCCACAGTTTGCGGAATCGTTTGATCTTCCAATCGCCTGCAAAAGTCCTTCTTTGCTCAAAAACGCGAGGGAATCCGCTTCAATAAGCTGACGAATTTCTTCAATCGTGTGTCTAGAAGCAATAAGCTCATCTTTTGTTGACGTATCGATCCCATAAAAACATGGATGCGTAATCGGCGGTGAGCTAATGCGCACATGCACTTCCGTCGCCCCTGCCTCGCGAAGCATACGTACGATGCGCTTGCTCGTCGTTCCACGCACAATAGAGTCATCAACCATGACGACTCGTTTCCCAGCTACAACCCCTCGAACGGGCGACAATTTCATTTTTACCCCTTGTTCGCGAAGTGCTTGAGACGGTTGAATAAACGTCCGTCCAACATACCGATTTTTAATTAACCCTAACTCGTACGGAATACCTGTCGCTTCCGCATAGCCGATCGCTACCGAAATACTTGAATCCGGTACACCAGTAACAACATCGGCTTCAACAGGTGCTTCAAATGCTAGCTGCTTCCCGAGATTTTTCCGTGCTGTATGAATGTTAATGCCATCCACGTTGCTGTCAGGACGAGCGAAATAAATATATTCCATGCTACAAATGGAGCGAGACACCCTCGGGGCAAAACGCTCAGAACGAATCCCTTGTTTGTTAATCATAATGAGTTCTCCCGGCTCCACTTCTCGCTCGTATGTGGCACCAATGACATCAAAAGCACACGTTTCCGACGCCACAACGTACGCCTCGCCTAGACGTCCAAGCGATAAAGGACGGAAACCATGTGGATCAAGAGCGATATACATTTCTGTTTCCGTCAAAATGAGAAAAGCAAAAGCGCCACGTAAATGCGTCAACGCTTCTTTAATTCGTTCTTTTAAAATTGGTTCGCCGCTGCGCTTAATTAAATGAGCAAGCACTTCGGTATCAGACGTCGTTTGAAAAATGCTCCCTTGTTGCTCTAAACGAAAGCGTAATTCATCGGCATTCACTAAATTTCCGTTATGCGCAAGCGCTAAACTGCCACCTTGCGAACGAAACAGAAGCGGCTGAACATTCGCATATCCGCCCCCACCTGCAGTAGAGTAACGGACGTGGCCGATCGCAGCCATGCCCGTTAGTTTTTCTAACTCTCCGCGACTAAACACTTCCGTCACTAAACCGAGGCCTTTATGAAACTGGAGCGTTCCGTTTCCCCCAACAACAATGCCCGCACCTTCTTGCCCGCGATGTTGTAAACTATGCAACCCATAATACGTTAACGTTGCTGCTTCCTCATGCCCCCAAATACCAAAAATCCCACACTCTTCGTTTAATCCTTTGATTTCAGCAAGCATGGAATAGCTCCTTTCCATACATTTCGCATCGTTTCTACTGGAACGTGGAGAATGCATGCATCTCCACTTGTCACATGAAGCGTTTCGTCATTTGTCACTTCTCCGATACATACTGCTTGAACAAGCTGTTCAAACGTTTGTTGATGTTCCTTTTTCACAGTAACGACAAAGCGTGATTGCGTTTCGCTAAATAGTTCTGAAACGACATCACCTTGAATGTCCACACGTGCGCCTAAGCCTTGCGCGTCGATTAAACATTCCGCAAGGGCAACCGCTAAGCCCCCTTCTGATACATCGTGTGCTGATGCCACAACTCCAGCTCGAATCGCAGCGAGAAGCTGTTGTTGTCGTTTCGCTTCCACATGTAAATCAATCGTTGGAGCCTTTCCAAAAATGCGGCCTGTTAGCCGTTTTTGCAACTCACTTCCGCCAAATTCTTGCTTTGCTTCCCCAATGACATAAATCAAGTCGCCATGTTGTTTAAACGATTGTGTCGTCACATGGCTCATATGTTCAACGATGCCGACCATGCCGACAATCGGTGTCGGATAAATGGCTTCGCCGTTCGTCTCATTATAAAGCGATACATTTCCACTAATCACGGGCGTTTCAAGTACACGGCACGCTTCGCTCATTCCCTCCACTGCTTTTTCAAGCTGCCAAAAAATTTCTGGTTTCTCCGGATTACCGAAATTTAAGCAATCCGTGACAGCAAGTGGCTGAGCCCCAGAACAAACGATGTTGCGTGCTGCTTCTGCGATCGCAATTTTCCCACCGACTTCTGGATCTAAATATACGTAACGAGAATTACAATCGGTTGTCATCGCCAGCGCTTTATTTGTGCCACGAATGCGTAAAACAGCTGCATCAGACCCTGGAGCAACAACCGTATTTGTTCGCACCATATAATCGTATTGTTCATACACCCATTGTTTACTTGCGATCGTTGGTTGACTTAACAACGCGAGCAACGTTTCTTCATAATTGTCAACTGTCGGTGTGTATTGTATCGTTTGAAACTCACGATAATACGCTGGTTCTTGCGAAGGTTTATGATAAACAGGCGCATCTTTAGCAAGCGCATCAACCGGAATTTCAGCAACGACTTCTCCGTGATGATACAACCGCAACATATGATCATCTGTTACACGTCCAATCGCTTTCGCCTCGAGTCCGTATTTTGCAAATACATCTATAATTTCTTGTTCACGACCTTTTTGGACGACAAGAAGCATACGCTCTTGTGACTCAGATAACATCATTTCATACGGCGTCATCCCCGTTTCGCGTTGTGGCACGAGATCTAAATTCAGTTCGATCCCAGAACCTGCTTTGCTCGCCATTTCCGCTGACGAACTTGTTAAACCTGCCGCCCCCATATCTTGCATGCCGACGAGCGCATCGGAATGAATGACTTCCAAACAAGATTCAAGGAGTAACTTTTCCATAAATGGATCTCCGACTTGCACAGCTGGACGCTTTTGTTCAGATTGTTCCGTTAATTCTTCAGATGCAAATGTCGCTCCATGAATGCCGTCACGTCCCGTTTTCGCACCGACATACATGACCGTATTTCCAACGCCTGCAGCAATTCCTTTTTGAATATCTTCATGCCGAATGAGCCCAACACACATCGCATTCACAAGTGGATTTCCTTCATATGCAGCATCAAATTGTACTTCACCACCGACTGTCGGAATGCCAACGCAATTTCCGTATCCACCAATGCCTGCGACAACGCGCTCAAATAAATATTTCACACGCGGTGACGTTAATTCGCCAAAACGAAGCGAGTTTAATAATGCAATTGGTCGCGCACCCATCGAGAATACATCGCGAATAATTCCTCCAACACCCGTGGCAGCTCCTTGATACGGCTCAATCGCGGACGGATGGTTATGGCTTTCGATCTTAAACGCTACAGCTAATCCATCCCCGATATCGACAATACCTGCACCTTCCCCTGGCCCTTGCAATACATGTTTTCCTTCCGTTGGAAACTTCTTTAATACGGGTTTCGAATTTTTATAGCTACAATGTTCCGACCACATGACAGAAAAAATGCCCGTTTCCGTATAATTCGGGAGACGACCAAGGATGCGTTCAACCATCGCAAATTCCTCGTCTGTTAATCCCATTTCACGATACAATTTTTGTTCTTTAATCATTGCTGGACTTGGTTCAAGTAGTAACGACATGTGCGTCCCTCCAGTATGTCACAATTGATTGAAATAATTTTAATCCGTCAGCTCCACCAAGCAGTTCATGAACAGCACGCTCAGGGTGTGGCATCATACCAAGCACGTTTCCTTTTTCATTCACAATACCTGCAATGTTGTGTAAACTACCGTTTGGATTTTCTCCCTCATATCGAAAAACAATTTGGTTGTTGGCAATAAGCCGTTGTAACGTTTGTTCATCACAATAATAGTTTCCTTCTCCGTGCGCAATCGGAATCGTAATGATTTCTCCACGTTCGTATTGAGATGTAAACATCGTTTCATTGTTTCCAACACGAAGCTTTACCGGACGGCAAATAAACGTTAACGTATTGTTGCGTCGCATTGCCCCTGGAAGAAGACCCGCTTCGAGTAAAATTTGAAATCCGTTACATACACCTAAAATTGGTTTTCCTTCATCTGCTGCTTTTTTGATCGCTTTCATTACGTTAGAAAAGCGCGCAATCGCTCCAGATCGCAAATAATCTCCGTATGAAAAACCACCTGGCAAAAGAATCGCATCAAACTCATCTAAACAACGTGCATCATGCCAAACGTATTCTACATCTTCCCCTAATTCGTCCGCAATCGCATGATACATGTCAACATCGCAATTAGAGCCCGGAAATACAACGACCGCAAATTTCACTGCACGACGACCTCCTCAATGTCATAGCGATAATCTTCAATGACCGTATTGGCGAGTAATTTTTCACACATTTCTTTCACGAGTACATCGATATCGCGATCGCTTTTCTCCACGATCAACTCCATAAACTTTCCAATTCGCACATCCTGTACTTCACGATAGTTTAAAGTATGAAGCGCTCCTTTTACCGCATTGCCTTGTGGATCTAATACGTTTTCACGCAATGTGACATACACCTTTACTTTATACATGATAATCCTCCTAATCGTTGTAAAAGTTTCGTATATGTTTCTGTTAAGTCGCCTAAATCGCGGCGAAATACATCTTTATCGAATTTTTCTTTCGTGTGTACATCCCATAATCTACACGTGTCTGGAGAAATTTCATCCGCTAGCAACACCGCTCCCGTTTCATCTTTTCCAAACTCTAATTTAAAATCGACAAGCTGTAAGTCACACGAACGAAATAAAGAAGTTAAAATGTCGTTCACGCGGAACGCCATTTGCTTCATGTGCACAAGCTCATCGGGGGAAGCAAGCTGCAACAGAGCGATATGATCTTCTGTTAATAGAGGATCGCCTAAGTCGTCATTTTTGTAGTAAAATTCTACAATCGGCTTCTCGATGACGGCTCCTTCCTGAAGACCGATTCGTTTCGCTAGACTACCGGCGACAATATTGCGGACAACAACTTCGAGGGGAATAATCGTCACTTGACGTACAAGCTGTTCCGTATCCGATATTTTACGAATAAAGTGATTGTTCACACCCGCTTCATGCAACAAGAAAAATAGTAAACTCGTAATTTCGTTATTTAACCGCCCTTTTCCAGCAATCGTTGCTTTTTTCTCACCGTTAAATGCCGTAGCTTCATCTTTATATTCGATCCATAATACCCCTTTTTCATTTGTTGCATACACTTTTTTTGCTTTTCCTTCATATAGAAGGTGTTGCTTTTCCATGTTCTCTCCCCCATTTATCCAGAATATTAGCAACTTTTTATATATAGGTAAGGCAATCTGCCTTACCTACTACAAACCAAGTCGGCTAAAAATCGTATCAACATGTTTTAAATGATAGTTGTAATCAAAGCAATCTGCGATTTGTTCCTTTGTTAAACGACTTGTAATTACTCCGTCTGCTTCAATTAACGAGCGGAACGGCACTTGTTTTTCCCACGCTTCCATCGCTTTCGGCTGTACAAGATCATATGCTTCCTCGCGCGTCATTCCTGTATCAATAAGCGCCAATAATACGCGTTGCGAATAAATAAGTCCAAGAGTACGATCCATATTTTTCTTCATGTTTTCAGGGAATACCGTCAAGTTTTTCACGATGTTCGTAAAGCGGTTGAGCATATAGTTTAAGGCGATCGTTGCATCCGGCAAAATAATGCGCTCGGCAGATGAATGCGAAATGTCGCGCTCATGCCAAAGTGGGACATTTTCGTATGCTGTTAACATATAGCCGCGAATGACGCGCGCCATTCCTGTCATATTTTCTGAACCGATTGGGTTGCGCTTATGTGGCATGGCTGATGAACCTTTTTGTCCTTTAGCGAAAAACTCTTCCACTTCACGTGTTTCACTTTTTTGCAGCCCTCGAATTTCAACCGCAAATTTTTCAATTGATGTCGCAATTAAAGCGAGCGTCGCCATATAGTGCGCATGGCGATCACGCTGTAACGTTTGCGTTGAAATAGGCGCAGGCTGCAAGCCAAGTTTTTCGCATACGTACTGTTCGACAAACGGATCAATATTTGCGTACGTACCAACAGCCCCTGAAATTTTACCAACGCGCACCGTTTCTACTGCTTGCTTAAATCGTTCTAAATTGCGCTCCATTTCGGCATACCAAAGCGCCAATTTTAGTCCAAATGTCGTCGGCTCGGCATGTACACCGTGCGTTCGCCCCATCATGACCGTATATTTATGTTCGATCGCTTTCTCTTTTAATACCGCCATAAAGTTTTCTAAGTCGCGCAATAAAATTTCATTCGCTTGTTTTAATAAGTATGATAATGCTGTATCAACAACATCGGTAGACGTAAGTCCGTAATGTACCCATTTCCGTTCTTCCCCTAACGTTTCTGACACCGCACGAGTAAAGGCAACGACATCATGGCGCGTCTCTTCTTCAATTTCTTTAATGCGTGCAATATCGAACGAAGCGTTTTGACGAATTTTCACAACATCTTCTTTCGGGATCACACCTAACTCAGCCCAAGCCTCACAAGCTAAAATTTCAACTTCCAGCCAAGCACGAAAACGGTTTTCTTCCGTCCAAATTGCACCCATTTCCGGTCTTGTATAACGTTCAATCATACGTTCATCCTCCGATCTGTCCAAATCGCTAACTCGTCTATTTTTCGTTGCATCGCATCGACATCTTCAGCTAACCACGTGATATGTCCCATTTTCCGCTTCGGCTTTGCTTCTTTTTTGCCATAAAAATGAACATGAGCATCACGAAATTGATCGATGTTTCGAATAACGTCGTCAACATGTTCTCCTAAAATATTGACCATCATTGTAGGTTTTAATAATTTCGTACTGCCAAGCGGCCAATTGCACACAGCACGAATATGTTGTTGAAATTGTGATGTGATACAACCATTTATTGTATAATGACCTGAGTTGTGCGGTCTAGGGGCAAGCTCATTAATATACAATTGTCCGTCCTCTGTCAAAAACATTTCAATGGCTAACGTGCCAACGAGTTGGAACGCTTCGGCTAACTGTTTCGCATATGTTTCTGCCTGTTCAATGATTAGTGGACTGACTTGAGCTGGAGCAATTGTCTCATGCAAAATGTTGTCGCGATGAATGTTTTCTACGACAGGAAACAGTGCCATTTCACCAGAGACACTACGCACAACGATAATGGATAACTCTTTGACAAACGATACCCATGCTTCCAATACACACTCACCATAAGCTAAAAGCGAGCGAGCCACATGTATATCATCCAAACACCGAATGACGACTTGCCCTTTTCCATCATATCCCCCACGGCACGTTTTCAACACAGATGGGATACCAATCTCCCGAATCGCTCGTTCTAATTCTTCTTCTTTGAGCACAAGACGATAAGGCGCAACAGGTAAACCTGCAGATTGAATAGCCCGTTTTTCTTTCCAACGATGTTGCGTAATAGCAAGCAGCTCGCTTCCTTGAGGCACATACCCCTTCTTTGCTAATTGATTCAACGCCTCCGCATCAATATTTTCAAACTCATACGTTACAACATCACTTACTTCGGCTAACTGACGTAACGCTTCCTCATCGCTATATGAAGCAACAATTTCAATATCGGCCACTTGCGCGCACGGAGATTGAGGAGTCGGGTCGAGTACCGCTACAAAAAATCCCATCTCTTTTGCAGCGATCGCCATCATTCTTCCTAACTGCCCGCCACCAATAATGCCAATCGTTTGCCCTGGAACAATCGTTTTAGTCAAGCTGATCACTACTTTCCATCACTTGTTTTCGAATCGCCTCACGCCGTGCACGTAACGCTTCCATATACGTTGGTTCATACGTTCCAAGAATCGAAGCAGCAAGCAGCGCGGCATTGATTGCACCTGCTTTTCCGATCGCTACGGTCGCCACTGGCACTCCGCCCGGCATTTGAACAATGGATAACAACGAATCTAAGCCGTTCAACGTCTTAGACATAATTGGAACACCGATAACCGGCAATGTTGTTTTAGCTGCTACCATTCCAGGCAAATGAGCAGCCCCACCAGCTCCAGCGATAATAACTTTAATGCCGCGCTCTTCAGCTGTTTCGGCATATGTAAACATAAAGTCCGGTGTACGATGAGCTGAAACAACTTTTTTTTCAAATGGAATATGCAATTCTTCTAATATATCACATGCATGACGCATCGTTTCCCAGTCTGATTGACTTCCCATAATGACAGCGACAAGTGGCTGCATCCGTACTCACCTCTTTTTATAATCAGAAAAAAATCCAGAACAACGCCCCTCGATCATAAGGGAAAGCATCGTTCTGGACATATTTCGCCCATGGGGTGAAAAAGCCAATAAGATCCTTTCCCTCATAGTCCAATAATTTACGGTTATTGGGTAGAGACTTTCGGGCCATATTCCCAAAATTATATGAGGGTTTAATGATGTATTCATTTACTTTCATCTTACCAACCATTTTTAATTGATGTCAACACAAAATCGAACATTTTTAAAAATGAAATATTTAATGTTCGGTTTTTGCTTAAAAATCACCATTTTACCTTTTCCATCGTATAGTGAAAAGAAAAAGGAAAGAGGGGAAAACAATGGACTGGACGAAACAATGGGAAGCGTTTTTTTCTAACCCATTTTGGGGATCATCAAACGCTTTTTCTTCCCATTCTCCAGGCGTCAACATATACCGTCGTGAAAATGAGCTGCTCATCGTCGCAGCCATCCCAGGCTTAGAACATGTACATGATGCAGAAGTATATATTCACTATAATACATTGGAAATAAAAGCAAATATTCAATTACACTTCGAAGGATTTGAATTAATTGAGGAAGGGATGACACAAGGTTCATTTGAGCGAGTGATACAACTTCCTTTTCCTGTAGGTGAGAAAGTGGAAGCTGTATACGAGAATGGGCTGCTTTTTATTCAGTTACATCGCCTTATTCCGAATCATATAAAGAGAAAAGTAGAAATTAAATAAAAAACGAGCTAACCGATATTGGTTAGCTCTTCACTATGGGGGAGAGGATTGTAAAAGCGTTAAACGCAAATACATGGACAAAAAAAGTTAGAGAACAAAATCGATATGCTCTCTAACTTGCTATGTCCGCCCGGCAACGTCCTACTCTCGCAGGCGGTGTCCCGCCAACTACCATCGGCGCTG
>NZ_JBTZSY010000047.1:0-17061 GCF_054815885.1 Anoxybacillus sp. TBDG-1 | reverse complement strand
CCAGCTAACATGTTTCTGGGATTGAGTGGAAATCACAGAAAATGGTGAAGACCCGTTTATTTCATGGCTACATTACATGTTTGTAAATAAAATAGTGGGTTCGATGAGAAGGAGGGTCATTGTTTTCTATTTGATTGGTCTTGTTTTATTATTCATCTTGTATATGTTTTTTCAAGTGAAAATCGTTTGGTTACTGCTTATTTCGTTTGTTATTGTTTCTTTTCCTTCATACAAGCAGCGTTGTTAGGAGAAAGTCGTGTTCTGTGCGATTTTCTCCTTTCTTATTTTTGAACTCCTGTACCGAATGTGGTAAAACTATATAGTGAGGTGAATGAAATGGAACGATTACAAAAAGTAATTGCTCATGCAGGCGTGGCATCGCGAAGAAAGGCAGAGCAATTAATTATTGAAGGAAAAGTAAAAGTGAATGGAAAAGTGGTGACCGAACTTGGGGTGAAAGTAAGCCCACAAGATCGCATTGAAGTAGATGGCATTCCGCTTGAACGCGAAGAGCCTGTATATTATTTGTTGTACAAACCGCGTGGCGTCATTTCGAGCGTGAAAGATGAAAAAGGAAGAAAAGTAGTGACTGACTTTTTTAAACATGTAAACAAACGCATTTATCCGATTGGACGGTTAGATTACGATACGTCAGGACTGCTGTTGTTAACAAACGATGGGGAGTTTGCGAATGTATTAATGCATCCGCGTTATGAAATTGAAAAAGTGTACATCGCAAAAGTAAAAGGTATTCCAGTGCGTGAAAAAATAAAACAGCTGGAAAAAGGTGTCATGTTGCAAGACGGCGTAACAGCGCCAGCGAAAGCAAAAGTATTATCAATTGATAAACGAAAACAGACGGCGATTGTTGAGCTTCGCATTCATGAAGGGCGCAATCGCCAAGTGCGCCGCATGTTTGAAGCGATCGGACACCCTGTGTTAAAGCTAAAACGAGAACGTTACGCTTTTTTAGATTTAAAGGGGCTCAATCCTGGAGACTACCGCGAGCTGTCGCCACATGAGGTGAAGCAATTACGCGCTCTGGCGTTAGCTGGTTCACTGTATTTATCATAATTTTGTCACAGTTTGTTCAAATAATTTTCATTATTTATATAGTGGTAACTTGTATAATGGGATTGATGAAAACGGTTTATAGGAGAGTCGGCGATGAAAGAAAAGCGATTTTGGCTTCGGACGGTCATTTTAGCCATCATGCTTGCGGCTATTGGCTATACGATTTATTCGAACGTATTTGTTGAGAAAAAAGCAATTCAAGTTGGCGAGTCGGCACCAGATTTTATACTTGCCGATTTAAATGGCAACAAAGTTCAACTATCCGATTATCGTGGGAAAGGTGTCTTTTTAAACTTTTGGGGAACGTGGTGTAAGCCGTGTGAAAAAGAAATGCCATACATCAATAACCAATACAATCTATATAAAAATGAAGGAGTAGAAGTGATCGCTGTGAACGTTGGAGAAGCGAAAGTGACAGTACAAACGTTCGTTGATCGGTTCCAGCTCACGTTTCCTGTTGTCATTGATCAACAAGATCAAGTGGTGAATGCATATAATATTAGTCCGCTGCCAACGACATTTTTAATTGATAAAGACGGGAAAATTGTCGACATCGTTACAGGAACAATGACAGAAGAAGATGTGAAAAAATACATGGAACGAATTAAGCCGTAAGGGGTTTTTAATATGGAACAAGTAAAATGTGAATGTGGGCATGTCAATCCGATTGGAACGGTACTTTGTGAAGCATGCGGCAAACCGCTTGAAGAGGTGCCAGCGTTATTAGACATGCGCTATGAAGGGAGCGCGCGACGTTCACAAACGTACAACAAAACGATTGTTGATAAAATTTGGAACTTTTTTTCATCTGTCAAAGTAGGTGTTTGGCTCATTGTCATTACATTAATCGCTTCGGCTATTGGTACGATTTATCCGCAACAAATGTACATTCCACCAACTGTATCGCCGGCTGAATATTATGAACAACAGTACGGTTGGCTCGGGAAATGGTATTATATGCTCGGCTTTCATGACTTGTATAGCTCTTGGTGGTACATGTTGCTTATTGCACTCATTGGCGTATCGCTTGTCATTTGTAGTTTAGACCGTGTTGTACCGCTATATCGTGCGTTAAACAATCAGCTGGTGACGCGCAACGAACAATTTTTACAAAGGCAACGTCTATTTAGCCGCACGAAAGTAACGGATGATGAAGAGAACTTATTAAACGTAGTGAACAAGTTAACAAAGCGCGGCTATCGCGTTCGCGAAGAAAACGGAAACATTTTAGCAGAAAAAGGGCGTTTTTCACGTTGGGGACCGTATGTGAATCATATTGGGCTCATCATTTTTTTAATTGGTGCGATGCTTCGATTTGTTCCGGGAATGTATGTGGATGAAAGCATGTGGATTCGCGAAGGTGAAATAAAAGAAATCCCAGGAACGAACGGGAAATATTTTTTAGAAAATAAAAAGTTTATTTTTGAAGTATATGAGAAAGAAAAAGAGAAAGAAGCGTTTCAACCAGCGATTGACCGTGTCGGTAGCGGAATGATGGCGAAAAACTATCAAACAGACGTTGTATTGTACGAACGTGTCGGTTCAGTTGTTGCAGGGGAAGAACCGAAATTAAAGAAAATTAAAAGTTTTTCCATTCGTGTCAATGAACCGTTAAAACATGATCATTACGCATTATATCAGGTTGATTTTAAGTTGCATGAATTAAAAAGCATGTCATTTCATTTGACGGATAAACAAACGAACAAATCATTTGGTACGATTACCATTGATTTAATTCAACCGGAAAAAGAGTATGATCTCGGTAACGGTTATAAAGTGCAGCTATTGAGCTATTTTCCAGATTTTTATTTTGATGAAAACGGAAGCCCAAATACGCGCTCGAAAGTGCCAAACAATCCAGCGTTCGTATTTAAAATGTTAGCCCCAGACCGTCCAAAAGGGGAAGTGAGTTTCACCGCTATTCGTCAAACGATTGAACCGCTTGGGGATAATAAGTATAAGATGGCGTTTGCTAGTATTGAAACAAGAAATGTATCCGCATTAACGGTACGTCGTGATTTTACACTTTGGATTTTAGGGGTTGGCGGCGCGATTTTTATGATCGGTTTAATTCAAGGGATGTATTGGAACCATCGTCGCATATGGATTCGACGGATCAATGAAGAAGTGCTCATTGCCGCACATACGAATAAAAACTGGTTTGGATTGAAAAAAGAGCTTGAAGGCATATTTAAAGATACACCGTTTGTCATGCCAATCGATCAAGCGGACAAGCGGTCATAAGGGGGGAACATCGTGGTTCAGTTAAGTAGCACGTTACTATACGTGGCATTTGTTCTTTATTTAATTGCGACACTTTTCTTTGGCGGTGCAATTCGCGTCAAAAAGAAAGATGGGGTAGATCGTTGGGCGACGATTGGAATCGTTGTGACGATCATCGGATTTATTGCACAACTCGGTTATTTTATTACACGATGGATTGCCGCAGGGCATGCGCCTGTCAGCAATTTGTTTGAGTTTACAACATTTTTTGGCATGATGCTTGTCGGAGCGTTTATCGTCATTTATTTTATTTACAAAACGAGCTTGCTCGGCTTATTTACTTTACCGATTGCTATTTTAGTGATTGCTTATGCAAGCATGTTTCCGCGTGAAATTTCTCCGCTCATTCCAGCTTTACAAAGCGATTGGTTGCATATTCATGTGACGACAGCGGCCGCTGGGGAAGCGATTTTAGCAATTAGTTTTGTAGCGGGACTTATTTATTTAATTCGCGTCGTCGATCAATCGAAACCGAGTAAACGAACATTTTGGCTCGAGTTTGTTTTATTTTTCTTAATTAGTACGCTTGGTTTTGTGATCGTGACAACATCATTCCGTATTGCTGGTTATGAAGCGACATTTGAGTGGATCGATAAAAACGGCAAGCAAGACGAGATGGTATATCATATGCCGGCACTCGTCGGTCCGCATGAAGGTGTGTTAAAAACGGAAGGGCGCATGACACCGTTTGTTGACATGCCAGCGATCATTAACGCGCGCAAATTAAATACGGTAATTTGGTCTTTATTTGCTGGTCTTACGCTATACGGTTTGCTTCGCCTCGTTTTACGGAAGCGGATCGCAGCCGCGTTACAGCCTCTTGTGAAAAACGTTAATTTAGACTTAGTTGATGAGATCGGATATCGTTCTGTAGCTATTGGATTTCCAGTATTTACGCTCGGTGCTCTTATTTTTGCGATGATTTGGGCGCAAATTGCATGGACACGTTTTTGGGGCTGGGACCCGAAAGAAGTATGGGCGCTTATTACATGGTTGTTTTATGCCGCGTTTTTGCATTTACGTTTATCGAAAGGATGGCATGGTGAACGTTCCGCATGGCTTGCGGTGATCGGCTTTGCGATCATTATGTTTAACTTAGTAGCAGTGAACTTAGTTATTGCCGGTTTACACTCATATGCTGGATCTTAAAGCGTCTTCGTAATGAAGGCGTTTTTTTATGAGAAGTAGAAAAAAGTTTACCGGTTTTGTACAATAGAAAAGGAGGAGGTATGACATCATGGAGAAAGAAATTAAAATTTTAGTTGTTGATGATGAAGAACGAATTCGCCGCTTGCTTCGCATGTATTTAGAACGTGAACAGTATGTTATTGACGAGGCGGAAAACGGCGAAGATGCGCTAGCGTTAGCGCTTGAAAATGATTATGATTTAATTTTGCTTGATCTCATGTTACCAGGAAAAGATGGCATCGAAGTATGTAAACAATTACGTGAGAAAAAAGTAACGCCAGTCATTATGTTGACAGCAAAAGGAGAAGAAGCAAACCGCGTGCAAGGATTTGAAGCAGGAACGGACGATTATATTGTGAAACCGTTCAGCCCGCGTGAAGTCGTGCTCCGTGTTAAAGCATTGCTTCGTCGCACAGCTAACTCTCCATATGTACCGACGGATACGACTGCGCGTGATGTGCTTGTTTTCCCACATTTAACAATTGATCATGATGCGCATCGTGTCACAGCGGATGGACATGAAGTAAGCTTAACTCCGAAAGAGTACGAGTTGCTTCACTTTTTAGCGAAATCGCCAGATAAAGTGTTTGATCGTGAACAGTTGTTAAAAGAAGTATGGCATTACGAGTTTTTTGGCGACTTGCGCACAGTCGATACACACGTCAAACGATTGCGCGAAAAGCTAAATAAAGTGTCGCCAGCTGCAGCGAAAATGATCGTCACCGTTTGGGGTGTCGGGTATAAATTTGAGGTCGTGAATGAATGATGGCATTATGGCGTAGTGTCGTCGGCAAACTATGGCTGACCATTTTGTTGCTCGTTGCTTTCGTCCTTTTTATTTTAACCGTTTTGTTGCTCGGCTTTTTCGAAAAATATGATTTAGAGAAAACAGGAAATCAATTAACTCAACAAGCCGTGAAAGTGGCTCGTGTTGTGGCGGAGCATGATGAACAATTTGCACGCTCCATTGCATGGACGATGGTTGATGACGTATCGAAGCTTATGATTATTATCGATGACCGTCATTATTGGTACTCACCAAATGGAAAACTTGCCGATTTACCACTTTCATTTATTCAGCAAGATAAACAGTTATCGCGTGTTTTTGATGGGGAAAAAGTGGTGAAACGGACGCTTGTCCCAAATCAAACAATGCGAAGTAATGAATATAACGAGCTATTTATTGTCGGTGTCCCGCTTCATACCTCTAATGGAAACGGTGCTGTTTTCGTATATCAATCGTTAAAAGCAGTGGAAGAAACGACAAAGCAAACGACAAAATTTATTTTTCTTGCGGCATTTATTGCAATTGTACTAACGACGGTGTTTGCTTTTTTCTTGTCTACACGTATTACAGCGCCACTTCGCAAAATGAGGCAAGTTGCATTTGAAATCGCACGCGGAAAATTTGACTCTAAAGTGCCGATCGTCACCCATGACGAAATCGGAGAACTGGCGATGGCATTTAACCAAATGGGTCGGCAACTGCAATTTCATATTAATGCGCTAAACCAAGAAAAAGAGCAATTAGCCAGCATTTTAAGCAGCATGGCGGATGGTGTCATCACGCTCAATCGAAATGGCGAAGTGCTTATTACAAATCCGCCTGCCGATAGATTTTTACAAGCATGGTACTATGAGCAAGGACAACGTGACGATTTATCGCCACTTCCTCCCGAAGTGAATGAATTGTTTACAAAAGCTGTAGCAGAAGAGAAAGAACAAGCAGCAGAAATAGCTTTACAAGGTCGCAATTGGGTCATTGTTATGACGCCGTTATACAACGGCAAGGTCATTCGGGGAGCTGTTGCGGTGCTTCGCGATATGACGGAGGAACGACGGCTTGATAAATTGCGCAAAGATTTTATCGCAAACGTCTCGCATGAGTTGCGCACGCCGATTGCGATGTTGCAAGGGTATAGCGAAGCGATTGTCGATGATATTGCGGCGACAGATGAAGAGAAAAAAGAATTGGCAAAAGTCATTTATGACGAATCGTTGCGTATGGGTCGCCTTGTGAACGATTTGCTTGATTTAGCGCGCATGGAAGCTGGTCATTTAACGCTTCATTGCGAGCAAGTGTCCCTCCGACCGTATATTGACCGTATCATTCATAAATTTCAAGCGCTAGCGAAAGAAAAAGGGGTCCATTTGCTTGTTGACATGAGCAACGAACTCATTATTTCGTTTGATCCTGATCGTATTGAACAAGTGATGACGAATTTAATTGATAACGCTCTTCGACATACAGACGACGGTGGGGAAGTACGTGTCATTGTCGATACGAATGAAGAAGTAGTACGCATTTCTGTACAAGATTCTGGTACAGGTATTCCAGAAGAAGATTTACCTTTTGTATTTGAGCGTTTTTATAAAGCGGATAAAGCACGCACGCGCGGTCGCTCAGGCACGGGCTTAGGCCTTGCGATTGCGAAAAACATCGTTGAAGCACATAAAGGAACGATCCATGTTCATAGTAAACTAGGAGAAGGAACGACGTTTACATTCACATTGCCATTAAAATAGAAAAAATTTGTTGCCATTAACGATATTTTTCGCTATGATAGAAACGTAAAAATTGTTCGACAATTACATACGTCCGTTGCAAAAAGGTGTCGAATGGGCAACCTAGTAGACTTAATAGGGAATCTGGTGCAAGTCCAGAACTGTCCCCGCAACTGTAAATGCTGACGAAATGAAACGTGCCACTGTACGATTCGTATGGGAAGGCTTCAAAGTAGGATGAAGCATAAGTCAGTAGACCTGCCTTTTTGTATCGTCATTCGCGTCTTCGGGGAGTGAGACAGCGAAACGACAAGAGGGTTTATTATCTTTTGTTGTTTCTAGCTCATTCCATTTGGGATGAGTTTTTTATTTTGATATACATAAAAGGGGGAAAAACGATGAAGAAATGGAAACAGTATGTGTGGCTTTTGGCGCTCGTATTGACGCTCGGATTAGCAGCGTGTAGCAATAACGCGGAGCAAGCGAAAGAAACGAAGCAAGAGGCGAAAACAGAGGAGACTGCATTTCCGGTTACGATAAAAGATGCGGTTGGCGATGTTACAATTGAAAAAGAACCGACAAAAATCGTTTCGCTCATTCCGAGCAATACAGAAATTGCGTACGCGTTAGGACTTGGCGACAACATTGTCGGTGTCAGCGATTTTGATAACTATCCAGAAGATGTGAAAAACAAAGAAAAAATAGGTGGAATGGAATTTAATGTAGAAAAAATTATTTCGCTTCAACCAGACGTTGTGCTTGCCCATGCATCAAGCGCTCACAATTCTGAGGAAGGATTAAAGCAATTAAAAGATGCGGGCATTACAGTTATTATAGTGCCAAACGCCACATCGTTCAATGATGTATATGCGTCGATTGAACTGATAGGGAAGGCGACAGGGAAAGCAAAAGAAGCAGCGGATGTTGTGCAGAAAATGAAACAAAAAATTGATGCGATTGCTGAAAAAGCAAAGGAAGTAAAAGAGGAAGCGACAGTTTGGGTCGAAGTTTCTCCTGCACCTGAAATTTATACAGCTGGAAAAGGAACATTTATGGATGAAATGTTAACGATCATTCATGCAAAAAATGCATCAGGCGATCAAGAAGGATGGCCGATGTTTACTGAAGAAGATGCGGTGGCATTAAACCCAGACGTCATTATTACGACGTACGGTTATTACACACCGAACGCTGTCGAGCAAGTGCTCGCTCGCCCAGCGTGGAAAGAAGTTCCTGCAATTAAAAATAAACGAGTATACGATGTCAATTCCGATTTAGTTTCTCGTCCGGGACCACGTTTAGCTGAAGGGGTCGAAGAAATTGCCAAAGTCGTTTATCCAGACATTTTTAAATAATTACATTACTGCCTCAATCATTGCGATCGTTGCATTATTATTAGGGATATCGATTGGATCACAATCGATTCCCTTTTCTTCTATATGGGAGACGCTATTACATCAGTTGTTTCATACGCCGACAAATGTTCCTGCCACCGTTTCGCAAATTATTGTTGCGATTCGTTTACCGAGAGTAATACTCGCCTTTCTGATCGGGGCATCTTTAGCACTTGCAGGGGTAGCGTTTCAAGGGCTTTTGAAAAACGTTCTTGCCGATCCGTATACGATCGGGGTGTCGTCTGGGGCAGCCGTTGGCGCAGTACTTGTCTTTTTCTTTCAGCTTCAGTTTTCGATTCTCGGACGTTTTACGCTCCCGATCGTTAGCATTATATTTGCGCTCTTGACATTATTGTTTGTTTTACTATTTGCTCGGCTTGCTGAACGCAATATGGGAATGGAAACGATTGTTTTAATCGGCATTATCATGAATGCGTTTTTCGGTTCGCTCATTTCACTTATGGTCGCTTTTAGCGGCGAAGAGTTGCGTCAAGTTATTAGCTGGCTCATGGGGAGCGTGGCGATGCGTGGCTGGTCGTACGTGTCTTTATTTGTTCCGTTTTTTATCATCGGTTCTCTCGGTTTATTTGCACATATTCGCGAGTTAAACGCCTTTTCATTTGGAGAGCGAGCAGCTACAAACATTGGTGTACATGTATTACAAAAAAAGCTATTCATTTTACTTAGCGCCTCACTACTTACAGGAGCAGCGGTAGCTGTATCAGGAACGATCGGCTTTGTCGGACTGGTCATTCCGCATATGACTCGTTTGATTTGTGGGGCGAATCATCGAAAATTGTTGCCACTTTCTTTTTTATATGGTGGCGCGTTTTTAGTATTAGCAGATGTCGTGGCGCGAACGATTGTTGCACCACGGGAATTGCCGATCGGAGTCATTACATCGTTGATCGGAGCACCGTTATTTGCGATGTTGTTATTTAAAAGTTTAAAACGGAAGACGGGATAAACATGATTGATGTGAAGAACGTTTCGTATCAATACGGAGAAAAGCAAGTATTACACCATATTTCATTTACTGTTCATGAAGGGGAGTTTTTCGGTATTTTAGGACCGAACGGAAGCGGAAAAACAACGTTAATGAAACTGTTAAGTCGAGAACTGTCGTTACAACAAGGAAATATTGTTGTTTGCGGACAACATATTGAAACGTATAAACCGAAACAATATGCTAAACTCATTGCTACGTTGCCACAACATATAGACGTTTCGTTTGGATATACAGTAAAAGAAATGGTTGAGCTTGGACGCTATCCTTATCAATCTACCCTTTTCCCTAAATGGACGGAGGAAGACGATCAAGTCGTTAATGAAGCACTTCATTGTGTGACATTAGCGCATAAACAACATGTTTTATTAGAGCAGTTAAGTGGTGGAGAACGCCAGCGTGCTGCACTTGCTCGAGCGCTAGCACAACAACCGCGCGTATTGCTCTTAGATGAACCGACAAACCATATGGATGTGGCGCAACAGCTGAAGTTGTTAAATTTATTAAAACAGTCGAAACTGACGATCATTGCTATTTTTCATGATATAAACGTCGCATCGCTGTATTGCGATCGTCTTCTTTTTTTGCGAGATGGAAAAATAGTTGCGTGCGGTACACCGAGAGAGTTATTGAACGAGTCCATGATTGAGCGCGTGTTTGATACATGTATGAAACGACATGAACATCCTGTATTACCGAAACCGCTTGTAACGTTCGTTCCATTTTTAGAACTACCGATTGACGATGTGCTATGGCACGTCAAGCAACATGAAACGATGGTCGTCATTGAAACGGTAAAGCCATTTAAAGTGCTTTCATCTGCGCTTGTTGGTGGGGGGATGCGTTGGGCAACGACTTTTGTGAATCGTCATGTTTCACTTGACTACCGTTGTGACGATGCCGAACAAGAGATGATTCAATTTTTGCGAAAACAAGGTTTTGATGAGCAGTGGACCGTTGGGATGATGACCGCTGTTTGTGTAAATGATGTCGCGTTTGCGTCTGTTCATGAAGATGTTCGCCTTTTCGTTGCCGTAACGGCAGGGGTTGGAAATGCTGTTAATAGTGCACAGGCGTGGCGTCGTACAGATATAGTCGCTTCTCCGGGCACGATTAATACGTTTATTTTTATTGATGCACACTTATCAGAAGCTGCGTTTGTGCAAGCGTTAATGACCGCAACAGAAGCGAAAGCAAAGGCGCTGCACGATAAACAAGTCATCGATCCCCAAACCCAAACAATTGCGACAGGAACATCGACAGATTCGACGGTCATCGCTGCGTCTCAACAAGGAACGTATTATGAATACGCTGGAACGATTACATCGATCGGCAAACAAATCGCTCGTCTTGTATATGAAGCGACGCAAACAGCAATTGATCGCTACCGAAAGCGAAAGGGTGAAAGTCGATGACGCACATATGGGCGGTGTGGCTTGCGCTTTTGCTCGATCGCATATTTGCTGATCCTCGTCGGTTCCATCCTGTTTGTTGGATTGGGCAAATGATTGCGTTCATGGATCGTCGTTTGAACAAAGGAAGATGGAGAAAAGGAAAAGGAATATTCACGCTTTTTGTCGTTTGTACGGTGACGCTGATCATAAGTTACGGACTGATTGCTAGCGCCTATCGACTTTCATTTATATTCGGCATATTCATTGAAGCAGTGATCATTTTTACTTCGATTGCGCCAACCAGTTTAGCGAACGCAGCGTACGATGTCCTTGATCCGTTAGAAAGAGGGGATATTGATGAAGCGCGAAAAAACGTGGGAATGATTGTCGGACGTGATACAGAGATGTTACAAGAAGATGGGATCGTACGTGCATGTGTGGAAACGGTAGCGGAAAATACGAGCGATGGAGTGACGGCGCCCCTTTTTTATGCTTTTCTTGGCGGGGGAGCTTTGGCGATGTTGTATCGTGCTGTGAACACGTGCGATTCAATGCTTGGCTATAAAAACGAACGTTATGCTCAATTCGGCTGGGTGTCCGCCCGCTTAGATGACGTATTCAATTACATTCCTGCAAGATTAACAGCGTTTGTTATGCTTCTTGTCCATCGTGCCAACAAGCGGGCATGGAAATTATTACTTCGCGATGCGCGTAATCACCCAAGTCCAAATAGCGGATGGTGCGAAGCGGCGATGGCTGCTTTATTAGGAGTTCAACTTGGGGGAGTAAATACATATAAAGGTGTCGTATCCGTCCGACCAACGATTGGAGATGCGTCTGTTCCGCTTTCTTCTCGGCACATTAAACGAGCGGTGGCAATCATGATACGCACGACCGTTGCTTTTACGATAGGAGGGAGTTTGCTTGCGCTTGCCTGCACATGGAGCTAATCCGCATCGTTTATATGAAGCGATGCAAATAAATACGCCAAACGAATATATAGATTTTAGTGTAAATGTAAATCCGCTTTCGCTCCCAGACGAATATATGCTAAATGAACAGCAATGGTTTCGTTGCATGAGTGAGTATCCAGAAGAGCGAAGTGAAGCGCTTCGCACGATCATTGCTGAACGAGAACATGTCATGCCGTCAAACGTCTTTGTTGGAAATGGTGCGGCTGAGTGCATTTATTTGCTTGCTGGACAATTTACAGGAAAACATATCGGCATTATCGAGCCGACGTTTACAGAATATCGTCGTGCATGTGAAGCTTACGGTTGTACGGTTCATTCGTTTATGTTAGACGAACAGTGGCACCCACCAATTGATCAAGTGATCGAGCGTTTGCCGTCTTTACACGCTCTATTCGTTTGCCATCCGAACAATCCGACAGGCACGGTATGGTCAAAAGAAACGATGTATGCTTTGTTGAAAGCGGCAAATGATGGAGGGGTATATATCATTGTTGATGAAGCGTTTTACGATTTTTGGCTTGATGGTTATTCTGTTTCCCCATTTTTGTGTACGTTTGATCGTTTAATTGTATTGCGATCATTAACGAAAATGTATCGTTTAGCAGGTGTACGACTCGGTTATGTGCTCGCGCATGAACATGTTGTAAAAAAGTTAACAGAAAAACAACCGCCATGGAGCGTTAATACGATTGCTCAACAAATAGGAAAACAATTATTGAACGATGAGGCATTTGTCGCACGAACAAAAACATATATCGCATCAGAACGAAAACGAATATTTTCACAGCTTACTGAGATGGGTTATCGCTATTCACCGTCTGTTGTCAATTTTTATATGTTGCATGATGAAAAGATGACACTTTTTCCTTTTTTGTTGCAACAAGGTATCGTCGCTCGCCATACGTTCAATTTTCAAGGACTGGACGGAAAATATGTTCGTTTTGCGATTCGAACGAAAGAAGAAAATGATTGCCTTCTTTCTTGTTTAAGAAGGTGGAAGACATGATCATATTTATTAGCGGTGGTGTACGTAGCGGAAAATCTTCATTGGCGGAACAATGCGCGAAAGAGATAGCGGAAGCGGGTGATTCGCTTCATTATATTGCCACATCAATGCGGACGGATGAAGAAATGGAAGCGCGCATCATTCACCATCAAGAACAGCGAAAATATGATCGTTGGCAAACGTGGGAACAGCCGTATGATCTCGATCAGATCATTCCTATTTTTTCAAACCGTCATATCGTATTGCTCGATTGTTTAACAAATTTGTGGGCTAATGAGCTGTTTCGTGATGATCGGTGGCACATAGAGGAGAAAGTACCACGCATCGTGCAACAAATCAAAAAATTAGGCGATCAAGCGAAAGCGTGTATAGTTGTAAGTAACGAAATATTTTATGATGGTGTACCTCATGAGCAAGGAACGTATGCATATATGCGTGGACTCGGTTTATTGCATCAACACATTGTTGCATTTAGTGATGTAGCCATTTTGATGCGTTACGGTTTGCCGATTGTAAAGAAAGGAAGATGGCCATGTGGCGTGGAGTGATCTTAGCAATACAGTTTTTAACTGTGATCCCCATTCGTATGCAAGTGGACTGGAATGAACGAACAGCGCGCGGAGCTGTCCTTTCATTTCCGTTCGTCGGTGCCATTATTGGAACGTTTCTTGTTGCTCAACATCAGTTATTGTTTGATCACGTTTCTTTGCTCTTCTTATCATTTTCATTATTATTTTCTTCTATTTTTCTTTCAGGGGGACTGCATGCAGATGGGTGGATGGATTGTAGTGATGCGTATTTTTCATATCGTGACCTACAACGTCGCCTTGACATTATGAGCGACTCGCGCGTTGGGGCGTTTGCGGTGTTATCCATTTTATTTTTGCTTGGCTTTCGCTTCGTTTTCATATTTGAAACGGTCGCACATATGTCATTGTTTTCTCTTTTTTATATTCCGCTACTTTCCCGATTTGGCATGACATTGCTTTTATTGACAACACCGCTTGCGAAACAAATCGGAATGGCGGCAGCATTTCGGAAGCATATCGATCATCGGTATGTACCATTTCTTGTTGTATACGGGTTTATTGCTTTATTATCGCGTGAAACGTTCGTGTTGTTTGTTGCACTTATATTGTTTTATGTTGCTGCGCGTGCGTTTGCGATGAAGCAATTTGGGGGGATCACAGGCGACGTGCTTGGTGCGTTTATTGAAGGGAGTGAAACCTTTTTATGGCTCATCATTTGGCTATTACATACATTCGTCATTTTGTAACGAAAGAAAATGAAGCGAAGCAATATATTGGTTGGACGAATGTGCCTATTGTAAAGCAGCCGAATGTGTTGCATCAGCTTAAAGCAGACATCGTTATGGCAAGCGATTTGCTTCGTTGTCGACAAACAGCATATCTGTTATTTCCAAACGTTGTTATTGAATGTTCGTATCGTTGGCGTGAACTCCATTTTGGTGATTTTGAAGGAAAAACGTATGAACAGTTGCAAACGGTTGAAGCGTATCGCCATTGGCTCGGTGATCCGTTTCGCTATGCGCCTCCAAATGGAGAGAAGTTTACTGACTTTGAAGCACGAGTAGAACGGGCGATTGCCGATATTGTTCGTCGGTCGGTGTCGCATGTTGTTGTTGTGACGCATGGCGGAGTGATTCGTTATGTGTTATCGCAATACGCACCAGACGTCCGTCCGTTTTGGGAATGGCACGTTCCTTTTGGTGAAGGAGTGACGCTCTATAATACGAGAAAACGGTGGAGGGAGAGAAAGCGATGCATTTCGTTAGCGGCGGTGCGTTTCAAGGAAAGCGACAATGGGTAAACGCATATTATTCATTAATGCATACGCCACACGTTTGGCATTGTGCGTACGAACAGCCGTTTTCATTTCCAAACGATTATGAGCATGCAACCATTGTTGTGCTTGAAGGAATTGAGCAATGGATTCGCGAACATTTCGTTCCTTATACAACACGTGAAAAAGAAGCAATCAAGTCGTATATGTATGCATGGGAAAGATGGGAAAAAGAGGGGGGGCGGACGGTCGTTTGGATTGGTTGTGATATTAGTCAAGGGATTGTGCCCATTGATGCGCATGAACGAGCATGGCGGGATGCGGTAGGCTGGACGTATCAACAGCTCGCGCGCATATGTAACCGTGTGGATTACGTATGGTGTGGTATGCATGAACAAATAAAATAGGAGTGATTGACTATGAAATTGTACACGAAAACAGGAGATCAAGGGCAAACGAGTTTAGTCGGTGGACGAGTTGATAAAAACCATGTGCGTGTGGAAGCGTACGGAACAATTGATGAAGCAAATTCAGTAATCGGTTGGGCGATGACGTTATTGCAAGATGAAAAGTTTCGCGATATTTACCAAGAATTACAACGCATTCAACATGAACTTTTTGATTGTGGAGGCGACTTAGCGATCGTTGGTGAAAAAATGCCGTACAAAGTGAAAGAAGATATGGTGGCGTTTTTAGAGGAACGGATTGATGCATATATTCAACAAGCGCCACCGATAGAACGGTTTATTTTGCCAGGAGGGTCGCCGCAAGCAGCTGCGTTACATATGGCACGTACGGTAACGCGGAGGGCGGAACGTTGTGTCGTGGCATTGATGAAACAAGAACAAATGAACAAAGTCGTTTTGCAATATATTAACCGTTTATCAGACTATTTATTTGCGGTTGCGCGCGTTGTCAACGCTCGCCTGCAAGTGAAAGACGTAGAATACAAACGAAGCGCGATCGTGTTTCGTGACAAAAATGAAAAGGAAGGGGAATAATAATGCGTCGCTTGACGTTGCTTGTTATGTTTATTAGTTTATCGGTCATCGGTTCGCTTATAAAAATTCCATTTACAATTGGTAGTATTGCGCTAGATAGCGCGCCAGCGGTTGTTGCAGCTTTTTTACTCGGTCCGACAGCCGCTGCGGTTGTGGCAGGCATTGGTCATAGCGTATCTGCGCTGTTTGGTGGATTTCCGCTCGGACCATTTCATCTGCTTGTAGCGTTTGAGATGGCTGCGCTTTTGTATGTTGTCGGCTTACTCATAAAAAAAGGATGGCTTATTCGCAGTTATATATGTTTTTTTGTAGGCAACGCATTTATCGCGCCGCTGCCGTTTGTGTGGATTATTAGTCCAGCATTTGTTTTGTCTATCGTTCCATCTCTTGCATTAGCAACGGCGGTCAATTTGGCGATTGCTATTGTTGTTTCGAAAGCGCTACAACGTGTGAGGGGGGAGCGGCATGCGTGATGTATTATGTGTGCCGCTCGATGAACAACATGAGCTTGTCTTTGCAACCGATTGTTCGGGTGGGATTGGATTAAAGCAACATGATGTTGTTCATGTACCATATGACGTTGTCGGTTACTACGGGGCTCGCGTTGCGCTCATGGAACTCCTAAGCATTGGGGCAACGCCCAATGCTTTTATACTACAAAACTTTGTCGATGATCGTTCATGGGAGGCACTTGTCACAGGCGTCCAACAAACGATGATAGAGTTACAGTTATCGCTTCCTGTAACGGGGAGTAGCGAGTCGAATATGACGCTTATGCAATCTGCTGTTGGATTTGTTGCTGTCGGAATGGTGCGCAAAGCGAATAAGAGGGTAAGTATTACACCAACAGATGCATGCTGGGCTGTCATTGGTGAGCCGCTCGTTGGCGAAGCGGTTATACATAAAAAGGACCGCATCATTCCGCTTTCTTTATTTCGCATGTTGTTGCAGGTAGATGGGGTGTATGAAATGATCCCGATCGGTTCAAAAGGAATATGGCATGAGTGGAAGCTTGTGCATGGGGATATACCGATTCATTGCCCCCTTCCGCTACATGCCTCTGCTGGTCCAGCGACATGTGTGCTTGTGAGTTATCATCGAAAGCAAGAGCCGTTATTGCAATCACTGGCGCAAACACTTTTTTATCCGATTGTAAATGAATTGTAAAATGTCATGTTCTATCGTTCTAACTGTTCATTTTTTCGCATACAACATATATGGTCATCGGCGAACGGGAGGGAACAAACGATGGAAGATATGATGAAACGGGTGCTTGTTGTTGTTGGCATGGCAGCATGCATTCATTTATTGTTTCTTGTTGGCTTAAACAACTAGAAAAAGAGAGACATGTGCTATATAATGAAAAACAATACGAAAGGGGGTGAAGTGCTGTTAAAATGTTTTTATAAAAAATTGTAAAACTCTATATACAA
>NZ_JBTZSY010000046.1:0-17098 GCF_054815885.1 Anoxybacillus sp. TBDG-1 | reverse complement strand
TTATACCAAATCAGGAACCTGTCTTTTTTTCTCCCACAAACATTTTACTCATACAGATGTTAAAGTTCCTTGGGAATTATCTCGTTTTCAACATCTGTTTACGTTAGGTAAGGCTTATTGGTTAACTAACGATGAAAAATATGCCATAGAGTTTAAAGAAGAAATAGAAGATTGGATAGAAAAAAATCCGATTGAGATGTCAGTCAATTGGACTTGTACAATGGATGTTGCAATAAGGGCTGTCAATTGGATTGCAGCTTATTTCTTTTTTAAAGATGCTCAATCCATAGATAAGAGCTTTTGGATTAAATTCCATAAGTCTCTATATCTACACGGTCGATTTATTATTAAAAACTTAGAAAATAAAGGACCACATACCGGAAATCATTACTTATCTAATATTGTCGGACTAGTTTGGCTTGGTCTTTATTTTGGTTCATTTATTGTAAATGATCGAAATAAGAGCAACAATCCTAAAAAGTGGCTTGACTATGGACTTAGTGAATTAGAAAAAGAAATGTTTGTTCAAAATAATCCAGATGGTACAAATTACGAAGCCTCTACTTCTTATCATCGATTGGTAACAGAATTATTTTTAAAGACTACGGTGCTATGTAATAAGAACAATATATATTTCACTAAGGATTACATGGCTAGGTTGGAAAAAATGTGTGAATTTATTATGAATATCACGAAGCCAAATGGATTAGCTCCAATCATTGGTGACGCTGATGATGGTAGGTTATTAATTTTATCTAATTATAGCACATGGATAAGAAACGATTTCCGCCATTTACTAGGTATAGCAGGAGAGCTATTTGATCGAGATGACTTCCGGTATTATGGAAAAGACTATATTGAGGATACGCTATGGATTTACAAAAACTATAAAGACAATGTAGAAAAGTCTGAACCATTAACATCCATTGCTTATAAAGACGGAGGATATTATATTTTAAGAAATGATCAGGTTTATTGTTGTATTAGATGTGGAGAACTTTCATTCAGAGGGGATGGAGTCCATAGTCATAATGATCAGTTAAGTTTTGAACTCAACGTAGACGGGGAGGATTTCATTATTGATCCTGGCTCGTATGTCTATACTGCTGACTACAAAATGAGAAACCTTTTTCGTAGTACAGAAATGCACAGTACGGTGCAAGTAGAGAAATTTGAACAAAATGATTTTGAAGAATATAACTTGTTTTATATGAAGGAGCAAACATATGCTAAAAACCACGGATTTAACATGAACTTTTTTGAGGGGACGCATATAGGATTTAAAGAAAAGTGCAATATTATTCATAAACGAACTGTATTATTAGAGGAAAATAGTGTTTTAATAAAAGATCAGTTAATTGGGGATACAAATAAAAATGCTCAACTCACGTTAATCTTATCTCCAGATGTAGAGGTCAAACTAAGTGAAAATAAAGTTGTACTTGAAAAAGGAAGTATATGTATTGAATTTGATTATATGCGAGATCTCAAAATAGATAATTGTTGGGTTTCAAATTCATATGGTTATAAGCAATCGAGCAAAAAGATAACCATACCTTTTAGCAAGGAACTTTTAATTAAAATAACTATTGGAAATAAAAGATAAAATGAATTGGATGGAGAGTTTATGATAAAAAAAATAGCTTTATTTGGAACTTATCCTCCTCCCTACGGTGGCCGATCAATTCATATAAAAAGATTGGCAAAGAATTTAGTAGACCAAAATGTTGAAGTTCATATATATTCCAATACAGGAGTTTTAAATAAGAAAAGAAAAGGGCTTAAATTATGCAAAACAAAAAGCATATTATTTTATATTTTAAAAGAAAAATATGATATTTTACATTTTCACGATAGAAATTTTAAGTTAATTGCTATACTTGTCTTTCTATCAAAAATCCTTAAATATAAAACGATTTTAACTTATCATAGCTTTAGAGACGATCCACAGTCTTATAATCTTATAGAAAAGTTACTTTTTAAATACTGTATTAAACGAATTGACCAATTTATATGTGTTGGCTCGAATGAAAAAGAAAAATTAAGTCAATTTGTTTCTGATTTAAAAATTAAATTCATCCATAGCTATATGCATCCTTTTGAAGACGAAGGGGATTATAATTTAATACCAGATAATGTAAAAAAGTTTGTTCAAAATAGCAACTTTTTAATTACTGCCAATGGAAATATAAAGTTTTTTAATAATGAGGATATGTATGGTTTTGATTTATTAATAGAACTGCTAAATTACTTAGTTAATCATAAAGGTTATAATGTACAATTGTTACTAGCAGTCCTTGGGGTAAATGAACAGACTAAGGATGAAAAAGAATATTACAACCTCCTTCAGAAAAAAATTCAACAGTATAAACTCAATAAATATATTTGTATTTATGAAGTAAAAGATACAGAGTTATTTCCAATATTAAAAAGATCAAAATTATTTATAAGACCAACAAATACAGATAGTTATGGAATTTCGATAGCTGAGGCAATCTATGCGGGTATTCCAGCTATAGCAAGTAATGTATGTGAAAGACCCGAAGGGACAGTATTATTTGAATCGAGAAATATAGATGATTTATGTAGTAAAACGCTGAATATAATAGATAATTATGAATATTCCAAGCGAAAGATTAATAACTTTAAATCTGAAGAGTATTTTAATTCCATTTTTTCTCTGTATAAACGAATATATGATGATATTAAAGATATGAGAGAGGATTAGAGTGGTACATATAAAAGAACGTCTTTTATCACTTTTAGGAATTGCTCGGGGAATAGGATTTTTTCATCTTTTATCTGCAAATCTATTAATCCAAATAGCTGGTTTTGGAGGACAGATATTTTTAACAAGGATATTAAGTGTTGAGGATATTGGAGTAATAAAAATTTTACAATCTTATTTGAATATATTTCTAATAATTGCATCGTTAGGGATAAATACATCTATTTTGAAGTTATGTTCAGAGGGTATTGAAGATAAAGAGAAAGTAAACATTTTTAATATCGGATTTATTTTGACGATATTCAGCTCTTTTAGTTTAATCATACTAATTTTAGCTATTGAGCATTTTTCATTATTAAATATTGATAGTACTATTAATAAGCTCTTGAAAATATATATCTTCTTAGTTCCAATATTAACTCTAATAAATTTAATTATTGTTTATTTACAGGCACAGCAAAAAATAAAACAAATGTCTTATATCCAAAGCTTATCAAAGATTATTATAATTATATTTAGTACATTATGTGCATATTTATCAGGATTACATGGTTATATATGGTCTTTAGTTATTTTAAACTTTATTTCATTGTTAATGACCGTTCCTTTTATTAAAAAGGAATTAGTATCAATTTTTTCTATTAAAATCTCGAAAGGAATTGTAAAGAGGATCTTTAATATTGCGTTTTTTGCATTTGGTGCTAACTTATTAGGTGTCTTATTATCAAACACAAATATAATTATGGCAAATCACCTAATAAATGACACTGAAGAAATTGGATATTATGGTATAGCACAATTAATTGTTACAACAATGATGTTGATACCATCTACTCTAGGGCAAATTATGGTACCAAAAATCTCAAAGGTCTCTAATAATATAAGGAACGTTCAAGATATTCTTAGGATTTATCAAGTGCGTAATACATTTCTCGCGGTTTCGGTAGCAGTATTAGCAGCAATATCTGCTCCATTCATTCTTCCTTTTGTTTTTGGTATTAGTTATCAGAATTCAGTCACTTATTTTGAAATACTATTAATAGGGTTTGTATGTTGGAGTCTATATTCTCCCAAGGGAATGACACTAATGAGCATTGGGAGATCAGACGTGAATTTTTATGTTAGTTTAATTTCTCTTATGTTTAACATTATTTTGAATTATATACTAATAAATAATTATGGTATGTATGGTGCAGCTATTGCAAATTCTTTTACTTATTTTGTGACAATTTTTATAAATGCTTATTTCTTTAATAAAATTTTTAAAGCAAAAGGGAAGGTTTTGTAAGTGTGGATGTTTATATACTTTATAAAATTCCAATAAAGCTATACCTTAAAGGATTCAGAAGACTTGCTAATCTTAATAACCCTCTCTGTTAGGATAGATGTCGTACGATACTTTAGTGTATAGTTAAGTAACTAACACGGAGGTTGATCGATATGACAAGGAAACATGGAGTACGATATACGAAAGAACAAAAAGAGGCCGTGGTCAAGCGCATGATGCCACCAAATAATGAATCTGTATCACAAATTGCAGAAGAAATGGGCATCTCAGATGCGTCATTGTACAAGTGGCGTAAAGAAGCCCGTGAGGCTGGTGGGATAGCACCTGGCAATGGACGCACAAGCGACAAATGGAGTAGTGAAGACAAGTTTTTAGTTGTGATGGAGACATTTTCAATGAACGAATTGGAACTGGCCGAGTATTGTCGTAAAAAAGGGCTCTATCGAGAACAAATTGATGCATGGAAACGTGTTTGCCTCCAGGCAAACGGTCAGGCGTTTGATCAAGCTAAACAGATAAATGGAGCATTGAAGGAAGAACAAAAGCGTGCCAAGCAATTAGAAAAGGAACTCCAAAAGAAGGAAAAGGCACTGGCTGAAGCTGCGGCATTATTACTTTTGCGAAAAAAGGCCCAAGCGATTTGGGGGGAGCCCGAGGAAGAATGATCAGCCCGTCAGATCGCGCATTAGCAGTTGAACTCATCCAGGAAGCCAATCGAAATGGTGCGCGATTGGAGAAGGCTTGTGAGGAGCTTCATATCAGTGTTCGTACGTATCAACGCTGGGTGGAAGATGGAGATGTAAAAGTTGATCAGCGTCCACTAGCGAAAAGACCCGTCCCTAAAAATAAGTTATCGGAGGAAGAAAAAACGGAAATATTAAGGGTTGTTAAACAGGAAGAATACGTTGATTTACCGCCGACACAAATAGTTCCAAAACTCGCAGACAACGGAACTTATATTGCATCTGAATCTACATTTTATCGAGTATTACGTGAGGAAAAAATGCAACATCATCGTGGACGTAGCCAAAAACCAGAGAAAAGAATTCCAGAAAGTCACTTAGCGACATCGCCAAATAAAGTGTGGACATGGGATATTACATGGCTACCTGGACCTGTGAAGGGATTATATTATCGACTCTACTTAATTATTGATCTATTTAGTAGAAAAGCAGTTGGCTGGGAAGTTTGGGAAACAGAAGAGGCTAAACACGCTGAAACGCTTGTGAAGAAAGCAGTTATCAATGAAAAAATTAAAGGTGCACCACTTGTATTGCATTCAGATAATGGTAGCCCGATGAAAGCTGAGACTTTTCTAAGTTTACTAGAGAAGTTGGGCATCCAAAGCTCTTTTTCAAGACCACGTGTAAGTAATGATAATCCATATTCAGAAGCGATGTTTCGAACACTCAAATATCGACCGGATTACCCACACAAAGGCTTTGCGTCACTTGTAGAGGCAAGGGAATGGGCACAGCAATTTATTTATTGGTATAACGAAATTCACCTGCATAGTGGCTTGAAATTTGTGACACCATCACAGTGTCATGCAGGAGAACACATAGCTATATTGGAAAAGCGACAAGAAGTATACGAAACTGCAAAGGCTAAACACCCAGAACGTTGGGCAAGGAGTACAAGGAACTGGAAACCAATTAAAAAGGTGGCACTCAATCCAATGCGAGATGAAGGAAAAAATAAGGAATCAAGGAAATCGTGATCTTCTTTATTACCCTGTTGATTTTAGTTGAAAGAATGCTTTTCCTTTCGACTATATACATCCAATTTAAAATTTTAACCTCTGGTTCACGCAGCACACCCGATGCGGCGTAACACCTCATCTGGGTGCTGTAAGACGTATTGTTCAAAACGAGTAATCGACTGGGCAATATCGTTTTGATCTTTATGCAAGACATTGGCGATGACGTCATCTTTCAGCCACTTCCATAACCGCTCAATTGGGTTTAACTGTGGGGAATACGGTGGCAAAAAGATAAAGTGAAAGGCGGTGCCCTCATCACTATCAAGGAAAGCTTGCACCATGTTGGCATGATGAATACGCGCATTGTCCAATACAAGCACGATAAATCGATCCGCATATTTCTCGTTCAACAGGCGCAAAAAGTCGAGGAACGTTTCGGCATTGGCGGATGAGGCGCGATGAAACACGACATCGCCTTGTTGAACGTCGACGGCGCCAAAAATGGAAACATGGGCGTGGTGACCGTAGCTTGGCACCTGCTTTTGATTCCCTACTTCTGCCCATGTCGTACGAAGCGCTTGATAGGCACGAACATGTGTTTCATCGACATAAAGCAGAACCATTTCCTCCGTGATTAGTTTTTTTTTATAAACTCGAGTTCCTTTTCAAAGGCCGCTTGAAGCACTGGATCGCCTTTGACGAGCTTATACGTCGGGCGTGTCCATGACAAGCGAAGACGATGCAATAACTTACGAATGCCTTCGCGTGACATCGAAACGTCATAGGTTTGTTGAATGTAAGATTGCAACAGGCGTGTGTTCCATGACGAAGCAATGCCCCAGCCGACCTCCACAGGGGTGGTGGTTAACACAAGTTGTCTGATTTCTTGTTGTTGTTCTTCTGTAAGAAACGGCATACGACCGGGTGGCAAGCGGCGATCGAGTAAACGATCGAGACCCCCTTCGTTAAAGCGTGAGACGTAGAGAGCAACCGATTGACGGCATAGGTTGACCATTTTCGCGACATCTTTTCCGAGATACCCTTCCATGACGAGGCGAACGGCGGTAACCCGAGCACGAAGAGAAGCATCTTTGATTTTCCGTTCTTGTTTCCGAAGGGTTCGAGGCGTCCAGCCGTGATCATTCGTAATTTTAAGACGTTTCATGTCATTTCCGCTCCTTTTATACATGAGTATGTAGGAGCAGTATAGCCATGGAAAAGGGTGTTCATACAGAAGTCATTACTTTAAAGTGCATGTATATAAAATCAACAGGCCAGCAAGCGAAGCGCGGTAGCTTGATTGAACTTGAGATTTGAGGAATCTTTTAAAATACTAAAGTAGTTAATGCGACAACTATGTTGACAAACACCGATAACAAAGTTTTATATACTTCATAACTCTTATTTTCCATACTTTCAGCCAATATAGTCGAGAATACAAAGTTTAGTTATGGGAGAATTGGTGTTGTTTTGCATAAAGAATGTAAATAAGTAAAAACTGCACTATTAGCCAGACTGTACTATCGTGGGGACAACTGGGTACGGTGGACTTCTTGAGCGAGCTGTGATGGATTACATGCGATTTTATAATGAACGAAGGGTTCATTCGAGTATTCTTGATCTTTCATCACATAAGTTTTATGAGAGAGTACAAACAGAATCTTTAAAAATGAAAGAGATTCGTGTATAAGGCAAGAGGATTTACTTTATCTTGTCTAAGAAAAAAGAGAAATTTTAAGAATAACCTAAAATAAGAGAGATTGTATCAAAATTAGGAGGTCAATCCATGCCCATTGGTTTATGGATGTTCTACCCAATTGTTTGATTAATCTAAGGAGTAGTATTAACCCGGTTGGCTAGCGGTTAAGCATGCCAGAAAATTAAGCTTGATTACTTTCTTTGATTTGGTAGTAATAAGTGTAATTATGATAGTAACTATTAGAAGCTTTAACAAAAATATTATTTAAAGATTTAATGTAAAATATATATATTTTTTAGAAATTAAGAGTACCGTAATTTTTAAAAGAAATAATCGAATTCACTTTAATGTAAGGTTGGGTATTTATGTATCAGCATGTGAATAGTTATAAATTTAATCTAGTGTTGAATCCAAATACATTTTTTTTAAAATTTTTGTACTTTTTTACTTTCGGAGTAATTTTAGTAGATAACATTGGCATTAAATATGATCTTTATATTTATGCATCTACATTTTTTAGTCTTTTTTATATTTTTGTCTTCTCTATAAAGAATGTAAAGAAAAGTCACTTAATAAATAAAAAAAATAAGCTGTTTATTATTACAATTCTAACATATTCACTTATTTCTTTTGTAGAAGGATTAATAATTAATATCGAAAAATTCCCTTTTGCTTTGCTGAATATAATACCATATATTACTTTTATTGTATTAATTATTGAACTAGACAATAAGAATTACTCAAGAGAAATTTTTTACTTTACTAGCAAAATATTTGTCATTGTTTCTATATTGGCTTTAATTATGTATTCTTTAGGTTATAGTAAAATAGAGTTTACTTTACATTCATTATTTACTTTTATTCCCACACAGGAGTTTATCAATCAATTTAATGAAGGTAGATTAACATGGTTTATGAGTCATAAATCTAGGTATGCTACTTTCTGTATGATAGGAATAGTATTTATATTATTAAATGATCGTTATAATACAGTAAAAAAGGTTATCTATACCCTCCTTTTAATATTAAATATATATTTTTCAAATTCTATGACTGTCTTATTTGCATCCGTTATTACAATAGTATTTTTGATGGAATTTAGAAAAATAAAAAAGTATATAAAAGCAATAATATATTTAATGATTATAGGAATTTCCTGTCTTACTATAATAAATTTTGTAGAATTGGTTTTTACAAATAGAAATATCTTTACTTTAGGGGCAAGGTTGTATATTTGGGAAGCAGCAATTAACTTTATTTACAATCATCCATTTGGAGTGATTCAAATTACAGAAGAAAATTATTTATATACAGATTTTTATGGGAATTGGCCTTTTACTAATGCTCATAATCAATTTTTAAATGAATTTATGAAATTTGGATGGATTGGTGGAATTTTTTATTTAATATTTTTTATAATGTTTATAGGTAAAATCTGGATAAATAACAAAAAAACTATTGGTTTTTTAATTGGGTTATCTATTATTTGTCTCATGGATTCTGTTGCAAGCTATGAAATGTTGTATATATTTTTATATTCCGGTGCTATTTTAATTACTTTAAAAAAAATTCAAGAAAAGGTTTGATAATATGGATATATTAATGTGTGAATACATGGATACGGATACAGTATTTCAGGTTGGAAGTCATTATTATGCAAAACACTTTTATTATGATGGTTATTCAATAAATTGGGTTAACAACCCGCATTCATATCTTTATAGTCGTAAGCATTCAAGAGTGTTAAATGATAGATTTAAAGTATATTATCCTAAGGTTTTTTTACCATTTTGTAAATTACCTATATTAAATACAAAGTTTTGGGCAAAAAATTATACAAGGTATCTGACCAAAGCTATTTCAGATCAAATAAATATAAAAGATACAGATATTCTATGGATGACGAACGTAAAAATGTTTGAATTAAGTAATCAAGTTAATTATAAATTAATGATCCACCGAATGGCAGATGATTTTTCTGGTTTTACAGGCGCCTATAAAAACATGATATATTTACAAAATGAAGTTATAAAAAAGTCGGATCTAGTGGTTGTTAGCGCAAAAAATTTACTAGATAAGGCCTATAAATATAATAAAAATGTATTTTATTTACCAAATGGTGTAGACTTAGATCGGTTTAATAAGAATAATTTTACAGAACCATCAGAATATAAAAATATTAATATGCCAAAAGTTGTTTATGTTGGTGCTATGGAAGACTGGTTTGATTATAAATTAATTTTAGACGCTGCAGATAAATTAGTTGATGTCGCTTTTATAATGATTGGAAATATTAATGTAAAGGCAAAAAAATTATTTTCTAATTATAGAAATATTTTTTTGCTTGGGAAAAAACCACACGAAGAGATTCCAAATTATCTTAACTATGCAAATGTAGGCATTATGCCATTTATAGATAACCGATTAACAAATAGTATCCATCCCTTAAAACTTTATGAATATTTTGCTGCAGGGTTGCCTGTTATTGCAAGAGATTTAAATGAAGTAAGAGAGATGAAGTCTCCTGCGATATTATATAAAAATACTGAAGAATTTATTTTTCTTATAAGAGAGATTTTAAACCAGAGAACTGATCCAGAGTATTATAAAGAATACGCATCAAAAAATACGTGGGAAAATAGATATAAACAACTTAAAGAGTATATATCAATAACGCAAGGTGATAAACTTGAAAATTTTATTAATAAATAAGTTTTTTTATATTAAAGGCGGAAGTGAAACATATTTTTTTGGTTTAAAAAAAATGTTAGAAGACAATGGTCATGAGGTTATAGATTTTAGCATGAAGGATGAAAAAAATTTTCAATCGGATTATGAAAAGTATTTTGTAGAGAATGTAGATTACGAAGGTAGTAACAAACTAAGAAAAATAAAAAATGCGCTTAAATTAATTAATTCTCATGAAGCGTATAAAAAGTTATGTAAGTTAATTGAAGATACCAAACCTGATATTGCACATGTTAATTTAATATATCATCAATTAACACCCTCCATCTTTCATGCTCTAAAAAAATATAATATTCCTACTGTTTTCACTTCCCATGATTACAAAGTAATTTGTCCTAATTATAAATTGCTCATTAAAGGTCAAATTTGTACCAAATGTATAGAGGGTAAATTTTATAACTGTGCAATAAATAAATGTCATAAAAACTCCGTCTTGTTCAGTACTCTGCTAACAATTGAGGCTTATTATCATAAATTGAGAAAATCTTATAATTTAGCTGATTATATTATTTGTCCTAGTAATTTTATGCTTGAACAATTAGTTAAAGGGGGATTTAAAAGAGAAAAATTAATACATTTACCAAATTTTATTACCAATGATTTTCTACAGGGGACCAAGGTTATTTCTAAACAATTAAAGAAAGATAATAATACAATGTTGTATTATGGGCGACTATCTTCAGAAAAGGGACTAGATTTATTACTAGATGTCAAGAAAAGTATAGATAAGGAGTTTACTTTAAAGATTATTGGTATAGGTCCGGATGAAGGTAGGTTGAAAGAGCGAGTCAAAAGAGAAAATATTAAAAATGTAATATTTCTGGGTTTTAAAAGAGGCGAAGAACTTGTAAATGAAATAAAGTCCAGTAAAGCAACGATAATTCCTTCAGTTTGGCATGAAGTATTTGGATTAACCATTATTGAATCTTATAGTACTGGGACTCCTGTTATTGGAAGTAATCTTGGAGGAATTCCAGAAAATATAAAGGAGAATCAAACAGGTTTTATTTTTGAATATAACAATATAGAAAGCCTTAAAAATGCTGTTAACAAAATGCTTAATATAGATGTTAAGTCTCAAGATTATTTAAATATGGTTAACAATTGCTTATCATTTAAAGAAGAATTTTCGCAGAAGAAGTATTATGAAAAACTAATTAATATATATGAGCGGTTGCTACAAAATAAAAGAGCGAGTTGATTTTGTTATGAAAAATATTTTTATTATAGGTTCAAAAGGTATCCCTGCCAAATACGGCGGTTTTGAGACGTTTGTAGAATATTTGACGAAAAGAAAGGTAAGTGAAAATATCACTTACCATGTTTCATGTTTAGGGGAGAATAACGATGAATTTTATTATAACAATGCTAGATGTTTTAATGTAAAGGTTCCTGATGTGGGAAGTGCGAAAGCAGTTTTTTATGATTTAATAAGTTTGAAGGAATGTATTCGATACATTAAAGAAAACAATCTAACTAACAGCATTGTCTACGTCTTAGCTTGTCGAATTGGTCCGTTTTTTGCTTTCTATAAGAAACAGCTAGAAAAAATGGAGGTAAAGGTGTTTGTAAATCCTGATGGCCATGAATGGAAACGAAGTAAATGGAATTATTGGATTAAACGTTATTGGAAATTTTCTGAGCGTTTAATGGTGAAACATGCAGATTTATTAGTATGCGATTCGCGTGGGATTGAGTCGTACATTCAAAATGAATATAGACAATATCGTCCTAAAACTACGTTTATTGCTTATGGAGCGGATGTGAAGGCATCTTCACTTGCAGATGATGATGCGAAGCTAGTTGATTGGTATCGTCAACATCAGGTAAAGCCGTTTGAATATTATTTAATTGTAGGACGTTTTGTTCCTGAAAATAACTATGAACTAATGATTCGAGAGTTTATAGCATCTGATACTAAAAAGGATTTAGTGATTATTTCAAATGTCGAGCAAAATATTTTTTATCAGCAATTGCTTGAAAAAACAAAATTTGATCGCGATCCTCGCATTAAGTTTGTTGGGACTGTTTATGATCAGGAACTTTTAAAGAAAATTCGTGAGCAAGCTTACGGATATTTACACGGTCATGAGGTCGGGGGAACAAATCCCTCTCTACTAGAAGCTTTAGCATCCACAAAGATTAACTTGTTACTAGATGTTGTTTTTAATAAAGAGGTAGGTGCCGACGGGGCAGTATACTTTACAAAAGAACAAGGTTCGTTAAGTCAATTGATTAATATGGCAGATCAATATGATCAAGAGCAGATAGATCTGTTCGGAAAGAAAGCAAAAAATCGTATTGTTAGTGAGTATTCATGGAAGAAAATTGTCAGTGAATATGAACGATTATTTCTAGAAAGTTAATTAAGGGGCTGTTAATAATGAAGGGGATGGTTTTAGCCGGCGGTAGCGGTACCCGTCTTTATCCTTTAACAAAAGCAGTATCTAAACAATTATTGCCTGTTTATGATAAGCCAATGATCTACTATCCGTTATCTGTTTTGATGTTGGCTGGTATTCGAGACATTTTGATTATTTCTACTCCTAGTGACACACCACGTTTTAAAGAATTACTAGGAGATGGCTCAGACTTAGGAATCTCATTATCCTATGCCGTGCAACCTTCTCCGGATGGTCTAGCACAAGCATTTATTATTGGTGAAGAGTTTATTGGTGACGATAATGTTGCGCTTATTTTAGGGGATAATCTTTTCTACGGTCATGGTTTAACTCAGTTATTGCAGAGAGCGGTTGAGCGCAAAACTGGGGCAACGATTTTCGGCTATTATGTCAAGGATCCTGAACGTTTTGGTGTTGTGGAGTTTGATGAGAATGGAAAAGTAATTTCTATTGAAGAGAAACCACAAAATCCTAAGTCGAATTATGCGGTAACAGGGTTGTATTTTTATGACAATCGTGTGGTGGAAATTGCGAAAAATATTCGTCCATCGGCACGTGGGGAACTAGAAATTACGGATGTGAATAAAAAATATTTGGAACTCGGCGAATTGCATGTTGAAATTTTAGGTCGAGGTTTCTCTTGGCTGGATTCCGGCACGCATGAATCTTTGCTTGAAGCTTCGCAATTTATCGAGACAATCGAGAAACGCCAAAGCTTAAAGGTTGCTTGCCTGGAGGAAATCGCTTATGTGAAAGGATACATTACGCGAGAACAATTGTTAAAGTTAGCGGAGCCGTTAAAAAAGAACCAGTACGGCCAATATTTAATAGATATCGCGAATCAGAAGAAGAAACCAATCTATTTATAAAATGATGGGGTGCTTGTTATGAAAGTGATCGAGACTTCACTGCCCGGTGTGTTATTGATTGAACCAAAAGTGTTCGGTGATCACCGGGGGTTTTTTATGGAAAGCTACAATAAAAAGCTTTTTGCAGAATATGGACTTGATTTTGATTTTATTCAAGATAATCATTCATTGTCGCAACAAGCTGGAACGATTCGCGGACTTCATTATCAGTTAAATCCGAAGGCGCAAACAAAATTAGTGCGCGTTACTCGAGGGGCTATCTATGATGTCGTTGTCGATATTCGTAAAGGTTCACCGACATTTGGAAAATGGCAAGGATTTATTTTAAGTGCGGATAATAAGCGGCAATTGCTTGTACCAAAAGGGTTTGCGCATGGGTTTTGTACGTTAGTGGAAAATACGGAAGTGCAATATAAAGTGGATGAATATTATTCTCCAGAACATGACCGCGGTATTCTTTGGAATGATCCGGCGTTAGGAATTGACTGGCCGACAACGAATCCAATTCTTTCTGAAAAAGATACGAAACATCCACTATTAGCAGATGCCGAAATCAACTTTGAGTGGGAGAGATAATAATGAATCTTTTAGTTACAGGCGGAGCAGGTTTCATTGGCAGCAACTTTGTCCGTTACATGCTTGAGAAATATCCAAATTATAAAGTAGTCAATTATGATTTATTAACTTATGCTGGTAATCTTGAAAACTTAAAGGATGTTGAAAATCATCCGAACTATACGTTTGTGAAAGGTGATATCAATAACCGTGAGCTAGTGGATTATCTTGTTAAAACGCACGAGATTGACTTTATTGTGAACTTTGCGGCTGAATCGCATGTAGACCGCAGTATTACAGGTCCTGATATTTTCGTAAAAACAAATGTATTAGGCACGCAAGCGTTATTAGATGTAGCGAAAGCCAACAATATTAAGAAATATGTACAGATTTCAACGGATGAAGTGTACGGCACACTTGGGGAAACCGGTTATTTCACAGAAGAAACACCATTAGCACCGAATAGCCCTTATTCGGCAAGCAAAGCTGGCGGAGATTTGCTTGTAAGAGCGTATCACGAAACGTACGGTCTCAATGTGAACATTACGAGATGTTCCAATAACTATGGGCCGTATCACTTCCCTGAAAAACTCATTCCGTTAATGATTACGAATGCGTTGGAAGGAAAAGAACTTCCAATTTACGGTGACGGTCAAAATATTCGTGATTGGTTGCATGTTAAAGACCATTGCGCGGCGATTGATTTAGTGATTCATAAAGGTAGACCTGGGGAAGTATACAATATCGGCGGACATAATGAACGGACAAATAATGAAATCGTGCATCTAATCGTTGAAAATCTCGGAGTTTCCAAAGATTTAATTAAATATGTTGCTGATCGTCCAGGGCATGACCGCCGTTATGCAATTGATCCAACGAAAATTATGACAGAGCTTGGCTGGAAGCCGCAATATACCTTTGAAAAGGGTATCGTTGAAACGATTCAATGGTATATCGACAACCAAGAATGGTGGAAAAATATTAAATCCGGTGAATATATGAACTATTATCAAAAACAGTATGGTGACAAGCTATGAAAGTGGTTGTAACAGGTGCAAAAGGTCAGCTTGGTACCGATGTAGTCCATTTACTTGCTGATAGAGGGTATGAAGTTTATGGTTATGGACGAGAAGAGTTAGATATCACAAACTTTGACCAAGTGAAACAGGTCATTACGGAAATTCGTCCTGATGTGGTCATTCATGCGGCTGCCTATACAAAAGTCGATTTAGCAGAATCAGAGCCAGATCAAGCATTTTTAATTAACGCATATGGGACGAGAAATGTTGCTGTCGTATCAGAAGCAGTGGGAGCGAAACTTGTCTATATAAGCACGGATTATGTCTTTGATGGAATGGCAACTACCCCATACAACGAATTTGCGCCGACGAATCCACTTAGTATATACGGAAAAAGCAAATTAGCCGGGGAACAGTTTGTTCGAGACTTACACTCTAAGTTTTTTATCGTGAGAACGTCTTGGGTATATGGGAAACATGGAAATAATTTTGTCAAGACGATGTTAAAGTTAGCGCAAGAACGAGACGAGTTAATGGTAGTTCATGATCAAGTTGGCTGTCCGACATATACAGTCGATTTATCAAATTGTATTTTGGAAATGATTCAAACGGAAAAGTACGGTGTTTATCATGTTTCCAATTCAGGGAATTGCTCTTGGTATGAATTTGCGAAAGCAATTTTTGAGGAAGCAGGGATAGAAGTTAAAGTCAATCCTTGCACGACAAAAGAGTTTCCGAGACCAGCGCCAAGGCCACAGTATTCAGTGTTTGAGCATTTGGCACTAAGATTAAATGGTTTCAAAGTAATGTCGAATTGGCGAGATTCTTTGAGAGTTTTCTTGGGGAAATTATAAAGAAAAGGAATAGAGAGCTACTTGTTGTTCTGGTGCAGGGGGGGGGATTCCGGTTTGATTTACGATTCTTTTGTAAAACCGAGAAAGGTGGATTTGCTATGGTAGACCAAAATATTTTAGAGAAGTGGGAGCTTGAGAAAAACATCAAATCTAAAATCATTGAAGAAGTGTATGACTATTTGAAAAAATGTAAACAGGAGCAGAAGAAAAAGCATCTTGAGGAAATAGACGTATTTAGAATTTTGTATCCTCAAGATATTTATTTAAAATTTATTGAAGATGGAGAAGAAAAGGAGTACCTTATAAATATTAGTTCTCTACCAAATTATCAATTACCCGAATACTTTTTTGATGATATATCTGTAAGATTTAACAGAATGTACAATATTCAAAGAAAAAATCCTATCAAACTTTTGGTAGTGGCCTTAAATTTGTGGGGTGTAAAAAATCTTTTTGAGACACCTCTGTTATTTGAAAATACAAAGATCGTTATATTGGATGAAAATAATATTTCGGATTTTTCGGTTATAGAGAATATTGTTGACTTCTAGTTTCACTTTAGCATGATTATCCCTCTTGGGTGTTTGAATGCAGTGTATTTCGATAAAGGAGATGCCCTCACCTATCATAATCAACGCCATAGCAGTTGAAAACATCGAAGCCCATCCGGTATGGAAGCCGCTTCATTTACAGCCTGTGTTCGACGGGGTAACGTATTACCCGCATGAAGAAGGTTGGAGCGTGTCGGATGAATTGTTTGCGAATGGTCTTTGCTTGCCATCAGGTTCAAGCATGACGATCGAGCAACAACGTGTCATTGACGTAATTATGTATGCGTTGAAACAATCATAACAAATATGCCCCCCTGTAGCTATTATGCTACAGGGGGACAGTGTATTATTGGGGGATAAGGGTGATGGAGAAAAAGCATACACTTTCAGAAACAGAGCAATTGAAACATATTTTGCTTGAAGCGTATCGACATGGGGAATTGGCGACTCACATGACCGCAAAAGATATGGTACAACAGTTAATTGAACGATTAAAACAAACACGTAAAATCTCCTAAGTGAAGGTAGGAGATTTTATTTTTGAAAAGTCCTGCGGTAATATGTCAAGGTGAAACATCATCGAAATTGGAAATTCGATTGTCCGATGACCCGAAAAAAGGCAATACTGAAGAAGCCCAGTCTTGTCTTATGTCATTAACTGGGTTTTGATACAAAATCAGTTA
>NZ_JBTZSY010000045.1:0-18504 GCF_054815885.1 Anoxybacillus sp. TBDG-1 | reverse complement strand
TTTTCCTTCAAAAGGTAGCCCGTGATGACTTTTCATAGATTTTTTGACGCTACCTTTTCATAATAAAAAAGCCAGTCCCCTCCTAAAAGCATATAGGAAAGGAACTGGCATGAACGATTCGAGCGTGCCTTTCGAAAAGAAAAGTCGGTCGAATCGGAACAGTTCTTTAAGAAATAGTGGCGTTGCTACCCGGATCCAAACGGTTCGTTGTTTGGTGGGGTTAGCTACTTTCAGTATAAAGCAACATGTTTGTTTTGTAAATATTTTTTATTTTAAAAATAGTTTGACAAAAAGAAAAAGATTGTCTTAAAATAAAAGCAAATAAGCAAAAAACTGTGGAGCTTATTTTACTCGTCTCACCGACGAGAAACACATGAGCACCAGCCAGTTTAGTCATTGTGTCACCACAATGATTAAACTGGCTTTTTATTTGTCGAAGGAGGAGAGATGATGTCGAATTGGATGAAACGAAGAAAAGAGGCAGTTGCGCGAGCCCCGTATAATGTGACAGAAATTTTCATTAAAGAAGCGAAGGGGGCGATCATTCGCGACATAGACGATCGCGAATACATTGACTTCGCTGGAGGAATTGGCGTACAAAACGTCGGACATTGTCACCCGAAAGTCGTCGCTGCCATTCAGCAACAAGCAGCAACGTTTATTCATCCTTGTTTTCACGTGACACCTTATGAATCGTATGTGTTATTAGCAGAAAAATTAAATCAGTTAACACCGGGTGATTTCCCGAAAAAAACGATCTTTTTAAATAGTGGAGCAGAAGCTGTTGAAAATGCGGTGAAAATTGCAAGGAAATATACGGGTCGTCCTGCGATTGTGTCGTTTACAGGGGGATACCATGGTCGAACGCTACTGACGATGTCGCTGACAAGTAAAGTAATGCCATATAAAAAAGGATTCGGACCGTTCGCTCCAGAAGTGTATAAATTTCCATATCCATACTATTACCGTGCAAACGGACAAACAGCAGATGAAGTGGATGAACGACTCATCAAAGCATTGCAACAATTTTTCATCGCTGAAGTGGCGCCTGATCACGTGGCAGCAATCATTATCGAGCCTGTTCAAGGAGAAGGAGGATTTGTCGTTCCATCGGCAACATTTATGCAAGCCATTCGGCGTATTTGTGATGAACACGGCATTGTCATGATTGCTGATGAAATCCAAACGGGTTTTGCGCGAACAGGTCGCATGTTTGCGATGGAGCACTTTGGAGTAGCGCCTGATTTAATGACGTTGTCAAAGTCGATGGGAGCGGGTGTGCCGATTAGTGCAGTCGTTGGTCGAAGCGAAATAATGGAGGCACCAGAAGTTGGCCAGCTTGGCGGTACATTTTCTGGAAGTCCGCTTGCGTGTGCCGCTGCATTAGCCGTTTTAGACGTGATCGAAGAAGAACAGCTCATTGAGCGTGCACGTCATTTAGGTGAAAAAATGATGACGCTTTTAACAGAAATGAAGCAACAGTTTGACATCATTGGGGACGTACGTGGGCTTGGAGCGATGTGTGCGATTGAACTTGTGACAGATCGTAATCAAAAAACACCTGCGAAAGAACAAACGGCATATATTGTTTCTCAAGCGTGGAAGCGTGGTGCGATCTTTTTAAGTGCTGGATTGTATAGTAACGTCGTTCGCTTTTTACCACCGCTTGTCATGACGGATGAACAGCTTGACCGTGGATTTGCAATTTTACGCCAGCTATTAGCAGATGTACAACAAAAGGTGGTGAAATGATGCGGGAAGTGAAAAATTATATCGATGGACAATGGATTGAAGGAAAAAATGAAATAATTGAACGCTACAATCCAGCGGATAAAAAAGAGCTTATTGCTGTTGTCGCCGGTTCATCTGTTCATGATGTGGATGAGGCGGTGTTGGCTGCAGTGAAAGCAAAGAAAACATGGGCACAAACAGCTGCCCCGGAGCGCGGGGCGTACTTACAAAAAGTCGCTTATTTATTTGAGCAACATGCGGATGAATTGGCACAATTGGCTACGAAAGAAATGGGGAAACGTTTTGTTGAAACGAAAGGAGAAGTGTATCGCAGCGCAGCCATTTTACGTTATTACGCCGGGGAAGGATTGCGAAAAATGGGTGAAGTGTTACCGTCGTTTGATGCTAAAAACTTATTTTTTACAAAACGTGTGCCTGTCGGTGTTGTCGCAGTCATTGCTCCGTGGAATTTTCCGCTCGCCATTCCGATATGGAAAATTGCTCCGGCTCTCGTTTATGGCAATACAGTCGTATTTAAGCCTGCATTAGAAGCAAGTGTGACTGGCGCTCGCATTGTTGAATTGTTTGCAGAAGCGGGGCTACCTCCAGGTGTTTTAAACTTCGTTGTTGGTCGCGGTAGCACCATTGGCGATGCGATTGTTGAGCATGATGGGGTCGATGCAATTACCTTTACCGGTTCAAATGCGATTGGTAGTGAAATTGCGAAAAAAGCGGCAGCTCGTGGGGCGAAATATCAACTTGAGCTCGGCGGGAAAAATCCAGCCATCGTTTTAAGTGATGCCGATGTCGATTTTGCTGCTCGACTTGTCGTGGAAGGGGCGATGAAACAAACTGGACAACGTTGTACAGCAACGAGTCGGGTATTTGTTGAAAAAGAAGTCATGGACGTATTTCGAGAACGTGTGATTGAACATGTGAAACGCATTCGTGTCGGCAATGGGATGAATGATCAAGTGACGATGGGACCGGTTGTTTCGAAAGGACAATTTGAAACCGTTCAGCGCTATATCCATATCGGAAGACGAGAGGGGCGGTTGCTTGTTGGAGGAGGTGCTAGCGATGATGTAGGGTGGTATATTGAACCAACTATATTTGACTCTGTTTCTCATCGCGCTACCGTTGCGAGAGAAGAAATATTTGGGCCTGTGCTATCGATTGTAGAAGCGGCATCTATTGATGAAGCGATTGACATGGCAAATGATAGCATTTACGGTTTAAGCGCTTCATTATTTACAAATAACTTATCGAAAGCGCTTTACTTTATCGAACATATTGAGTCGGGCATGGTGCAAGTGAACGGTGAAACAGGGGGAGCGGAACCGCAAGCACCGTTTGGCGGAATGAAACAATCAAGCTCAGGCACGCGTGAACAAGGGCAGGCGGCCATTGAGTTTTTCACAGCGTATCAAACGATTTCTATCCGACCACATCCAAATATGTGAAGGGGGACATTTGATGGATCAACAGTTTCATAAAGTATTAACGAAATTAGATGTGTTGTTATTGGCGTTTGGTGCGATGATCGGTTGGGGATGGGTTGTACTCTCAGGTACGTGGATCACGAGTGCAGGTGCACTCGGAGCCATCATCGCCTTTTTAATTGGGGGAATTCTCGTTATTTTTGTCGGTTTAACGTATGCCGAGTTATCATCAGCCATGCCGAAAGTAGGAGGGGAACATTATTTCGTTTTACGTGCTCTCGGTCCTAAAGCTTCATTTATCGCTGCCTGGGCTATTGCCCTTGGTTATTTATCGGTTGTAGCATTTGAAGCTGTTGCGCTTCCAACTGTAATCGAGTATTTATTTCCGACGTTTCAATTTGGTTACCTTTGGACGATTGCGGGATGGGAGGTAAACGCTTCATGGGTGATGGTTGGTATGCTCGGTTCCGTCATTATTACGTGGATCAACTATCGTGGCGTAAAAAGTGCCGCCTTTTTACAAGTTGTATTAACGTTTGTCATTTTTCTTGTCGGCATGGCACTTTTAGGTGGTTCGCTTGTAAACGGGGAAACAGTAAATTTGCAGCCGTTATTTAAAGATGGTTCTGCTGGTTTACTTGCTGTGTTAGTCATGACACCGTTTATGTTCGTCGGCTTTGATGTTATTCCTCAAACAGCAGAGGAAATGAAAATCCCACAACGGTCTATTGGAAAACTTCTTATTTTATCCGTCGCTTTAGCAGTTTTATTTTATGTTGCTGTTGTTTTTGCTGTATCGTACATTTTACCAGACAATGTGTTAACAAACTCATCGCTCCCAACAGCGGATGCAATGGCAGCTGCATTAGGTAGTTCGTTTTTTTCAAAAGTACTTATTATTGGTGGATTAGCTGGTATTTTGACAAGTTGGAACGCATTTATTATCGGTGGTAGTCGCGTGCTTTATGCAATAGCAAAAGAAGGATTTCTTCCACAATGGTTTGCTCGTATTCATCCAATATACAAAACACCATCAAACGCTGTTTTATTCATCGGAACGCTCGCCACGTTTGCTCCTCTACTCGGCAGACCAATGCTCGTTTGGCTTGTAGATGCGGGAGGTTTTTCGATCATCATCGCTTATTTCCTTGTTGCTTGGTCATTTATCGCATTGCGTAAAAAAGAACCAAATATGCCACGGCCATTCCAAGTGGGGAAATCGCCAGCTGTTGGCTGGGTTGCACTCGTGTTGTCGATCGGATTTATTATTTTATACATGCCAGGCATGCCATCGCAGCTCGTCTGGCCATATGAGTGGCTCATATTTATTGGGTGGTGGGTCATTGGTGCATTTTTTATCGGACGAATAAAGAAAAAAGCGATGGAACGAACAGAACATGTACATCGAATGTAGAGGGGCGAATATGCGCCTCTTTTTGTTTGCAAGGTCATAAAACAAATTCATTTGTGTATACATGATACAAAAGGAAAGGAGGGCTTGCGGTGAATGCAGCTGAGGCGATCGTTCAATGTTTGAAAAGCGAGGACATTTCTCACGTTTTTTGCGTACCTGGGGAAAGTTATTTGCCGATTCTTGATGCCCTTTTTTCTGAAAAAATGATCCGGCTCATTTCTGCTCGTCATGAAGGCGGAGCTGCCTTTATGGCAGAAGGGTATGCGAAGGCAAGCGGAAAAGTTGGTGTTGTTATGGCAACGAGAGCGGTAGGAGCGACGAATGCTGCCATCGGTATTCATACAGCGAAGCAAGATTCAACGCCGATGGTTGTATTATTAGGACAAGTTGCACGATCGTTTCGGGGACGTGAAGGATTTCAAGAGGTAGATGTTGAAGCGTTTTTTCGCCCGCTAGCAAAATGGACGGTAGAAATTGACGACGCAAAAAGAATCCCAGAATTGCTAACACGGGCGTTTCGAATCGCACAAACAGGAAGACCCGGTCCAGTTGTCGTTTCGCTTCCTGAAGATATTCTTCATGAACAAATCCATGATGCAAAATTTTCTAAAACGTTTGTTCCAAAACCAGCACCAAACGAAGAAGAAGTCGAGCGTATCGAGCGATTGCTACAGTCAGCGAAGCGTCCAGTTGTCATTGCTGGTGGAGGGGTGATACGTTCAAAAGCTACCGATGTTCTTCGTTTGTTCGTTGAAAAATGGTCGCTTCCAGTTATGGCGTCTTTTCGTCGACATGATGTGTTTCCAAATGATCATTCTCTTTATGTAGGGCATCTCGGTTTAGGAACGCATCGAGCGATTATTGAAACGGTTGAACAAGCCGATGTTGTTTTAGCGATCGGTACACGGTTGTCAGAAGTGACGACACAAGATTATAAACTATTATCAACACAACACCTCATTCATATTGATATCGATTACGATGTCATCGGTGTTACATACCCTCCGCACATTGGCATCGTTGCTGACGCGAAAGAAGCGTTAAGACGGTTGCTAACCATTCAACTTCAACCGACGTGGACATCTTGGACAAAAAAACGACGAGAAGCGTATGAACAAGTATCATCGCTTCCACCCATTAAACGTAACATGAATGAGAGTGTCATTGACAACATGCAACACCTTCTCCCCTTAGACTCGATCATTACAAACGATGCTGGGAATTTCGCGAGTTGGCTTCATTCATTTTTTCAATTTCAGCAACATACATACATTGGACCGACGTCAGGAGCGATGGGTTATGGGCTACCCGCAGCCATTGGTGCAAAATTGGCTAATCCGCATCGCTTGGTCGTTTCATTGAGTGGGGACGGTGGATTTATGATGACGATGCAAGAAATAGAAACAGCCGTGCGATACAATATTCCCATCATTAGTATTGTATTTAACAATCAAATGTATGGAACGATTCGTATGTACCAAGAGCTCCGTTATCCAAATCGCGTCATCGGAACAGATTTAAGCAATATATCGTTCGCCAACGTAGCGAATAGCCTCGGAGCTGACGGTGTACGTATAGAAACCGAAGAACAATTTTCGCATGCGCTCACTAATGCGCTTCAAAGCAATAAGCCGACCGTCATCGAAGTGATAACAGATCCGCACGTACTATCTCCATTTTTAACAGTTGAACAGGCGAGAGGAGGAAAACAATGGAAGTATTAAACTATATCGATGGACGATGGATACCGTCTATAAGTGAGCAGTTTGTTCCAATTATTAATCCAGCTAACGGTGAAAGTATTGGGGAAGTGACGGTATCGAATGAGAAAGATGTGGAACAGGCGGTGTTGGCGGCAAAACGGGCACAAAAAACATGGGCACTCGTTCCCGCACCGAAGCGTGCTGAAGTGCTTTATAAAGTCGGCATGTTGCTACAGGAACGGAAAGAACAAATTGCTCGCTTATTAACGATGGAAATGGGAAAGGTCATTGAAGAAGCCCGTGGTGAAGTGCAGGAAGGAATTGATATGGCGTTTTACATGGCAGGAGAAGGTAGACGATTATTTGGCGATACGACCCCATCAGAGCTTCCGAATAAGTTTGCGATGAGCGTTCGCGCCCCAATTGGTGTCGTCGGCTTAGTTACTCCGTGGAATTTTCCAATTGCGATCGCAACGTGGAAGTCGTTTCCTGCCATCGTTGCTGGAAATGCAGTTGTTTGGAAACCAGCGCTAGAAACGCCGATTATGGCGCAGCAACTGGCGCAAATATTCGAGGAAGCAGGTTTACCAAACGGTGTATTTAACGTTGTACATGGACGCGGTTCCGTTGTCGGTGAAGCGCTCGTTCAGCATCGCGATGTAAAAGTCATCTCGTTTACAGGGTCAAATGAAGTCGGACGGCAAATTGCCGAAACGTGCGGACGTCAGTTGAAAAAAGTATCGCTTGAAATGGGTGGGAAAAACGCCATTATCGTCATGGACGATGCTGATATCTCACTTGCCGTGGAGGCAATCATATGGAGCGCTTTTGGTACGTCTGGGCAACGCTGTACTGCATGCAGCCGAATTATCGTTCATGAACATGTGAAACAACAATTGGAAGAACGTTTACTTGCGGCGATGAACACATTAACGGTTGGAAACGGGTTAGAGGAAGGAGTAAAAGTTGGACCAGTCATTAATCAAGAGGCATTGCAAAAAATTCATCATTACGTTCAAATCGGGAAAAACGAAGGAGCAACGTTGCTTGCAGGTGGATATATCATTCAAGGTGATCCGTATAAAGGCGGATTTTATTATGCTCCAACATTGTTTACAAACGTCACACCAACAATGACTATTGCACGTGAAGAAATTTTCGGTCCAGTCGCATCGATCATAGCTGTTCGCAGTTTAGAAGAAGCGATTGAAGTCAATAACAGCGTTGATTATGGACTTTCGAGTGCCATTTTTACACGCGATATTCACCGAGCTTTTACAGCGATGCGCGATTTCGATACAGGAATTGTGTACGTTAACGCGGGGACGACAGGGGCAGAAATCCACTTGCCGTTTGGTGGAACGAAAGGAACGGGGAATGGGCATCGTGATTCAGGTGTAGCTGCACTTGATGTGTTTACGGAGTGGAAAAGCATTTACGTTGACTATAGTGGTAAATTACAACGTGCACAAATTGATGTGTGAGGAGGTAGAAAGATGAATGTCATTGTTCTTGGGGCAGGTTTAATGGGGAAAGAAGCTGTACGCGATTTAATTGAACAGCAAGCAGTATCATCGGTAACACTTGCTGATGTCGATGAAGAAAAAGCAAAAGCGGTTCAACATTCGTTGTCATCAACAAAAGTAAAAGTAAAGCGAGTGAATGCAGCAAATGACAAAGAACTGCAAGCTGCTATGCAAGGACATGATGTAGCCATTAATGCTCTTTTTTATACGTTCAATGAAAACGTAGCGAAAGCGGCTATTGAAACGGGTGTACACGCCGTAGACTTAGGTGGACATATCGGACATGTGACCGACCGAGTTCTTGCTTTACATGAGCAAGCAAAACGAGCAGGGGTCACGTTAATTCCCGATTTAGGCGTTGCACCAGGGATGATTAACATTTTAACAGGATATGGAGCAAGTAAACTTGATCGCGTTCATACCATTAAGTTATATGTTGGTGGCATTCCGCTTCGACCAGAGCCACCGCTTGGATACAATCACGTCTTTTCTCTTGAAGGTTTGCTTGATCATTACACCGATCCTTCGCTTATTATTCGCGATGGGCAAAAACAACAAGTGCCGTCTTTATCAGAAATTGAAACGATTTATTTTGAACGTTTCGGACCGCTTGAAGCGTTTCATACATCAGGAGGAACATCAACGTTGCCGCGTTCCTACCCGCATGTAAAATGTTTAGAATATAAAACGATTCGCTATCCAGGTCATGCGGAAAAATTTCAACTCCTTGTTGATTTACAACTAACACGTCGCGATTATGAAGTGGAGGTAGACGGGGTAGTCGTACGTCCACGCGATGTATTATTAAAAGTGCTCACACCACTTTTGGAGTTAAAAGAAAAAGACGATGTCGTTTTATTGCGTGTCGTTGTAGCAGGGGAAAAAGATAGGGAAGAAAGGACGTATGAGTACGAAATGGTGACAGAAAAAGATCGCCAAAAACATGTGACGGCCATGGCACGTTCCACTGCGTATACCATTTCTGTCGTTGCCCAAATGATTGGCGATGGAACGATTCAAAAGCGCGGAGCGTACCCACCAGAACAAATTGTTCCGGGCGATCGCTATATTGAAGAAATGGTTCGACGTGGCGTCGTTATTCGTTCGACTATGCGTTGAAATTATGAACAAAATGTTAAATTTTCTGATTGTTATGACGAGGAATTTGTTAATTATGCTAGAATATTTATACATCAAATGAATTTGGAGGTGAATATATGCTACATATTGTAGCTTGTATTAAGCAAGTTCCGGATACGAAAATCATTAAAATGAATCCGAAAACGAACACGATGGACCGTGCAAGCGCACCTGCTATTTTAAATCCGTATGATGCACATGCGGTAGAAGAAGCTGTTCGTTTAAAAAAGAAATACGGTGGAATCGTATCAGTTTTAACGATGGGGCCTCCACCAGCAGTAAAAGCGATCAAAAAATGTATTGAGCTTGGCGCAGATGAAGGGTATATGATTTCTGACCGTGCGTTCGCTGGGGCAGATACGCTTGCAACAAGCTATGCGCTCACAAAAGCGCTTGAAAAAATCGCAAAACAGTGTCCGATTGATCTCATTATTTGTGGAAAAATGACGATTGACGGGGATACCGGACAAGTCGGACCTGGCATTGCACGTCGTTTAAACATTCCTCCTCTCACTGGCGTAAATAAAGTTGTTGAAGTAAATAAAGAAAAAGGGTATGCGATCGTTCATCGCAAATTAGAAGATGGTTATGAAGTGGTGAAATCGCAATTACCTTGCTTGTTCACCGTAGAAAAAGACATCAACGACATCTCCTTTGCACCTTTGCCAAACATGATTAAAGCCGCACGATACCAACCGACGATTTGGACAGCAGACGACTTAGAAAACGTTGACCGCAAACAACTAGGACTAAAAGGATCTCCAACGATTGTTTCAAAAGTATGGGCACCACCAAAACCAGAAGGTGGGAAAATATTAACGGGAACAAAAGAACAACAAGTGAACGAACTTTTGTCTATTGTACTTGAGAAAAAAGAGCTTTTTTCATAGGGGGGATAGCGATGAATTTCGATGATTATCGGGGGATATGGATATACATTGAAGTGAAAGATGGGCAAGTGGCTCCTGTATCATTAGAATTATTAGGAGCAGGACGTACACTTGCAGATAAACGGAAAACAGAACTCGCTGGTGTTTTAATTGGTAGTGGTGTGAAGGTACTCGCACCAACGCTTTTTCAATACGGTGCGGATGTTGTATACGTATATGACGATCCGATTTTTGAGCATTACCGAACAGAACCATATATGCGCGCATTACTAGATTGCTGTCATAAACATAAACCTGAAGTTATTTTATATGGGGCAACACCATCTGGAAAAGATTTAGCAAGCGCCATCGCCACCGATTTACCGACAGGCTTAACGGCGGACACAACGATACTCGATATTGAAGAAGACACCGGTTTACTATTGGCGAGCCGTCCTGCGTTTGGCGGAAACATTATGGCGACGATTTTATGTAAAAAATATCGTCCACAAATGGCAACCGTTCGTCCAAAAGTAATGAAAGCGCTACCACCAGATCCGTCGAGAACAGGAAAAATAGTGGAAGAACACATTGAATTGCGCGAAGAAGAGATGCGGACGAAAGTGTTAGAGATTGTAAGAGAGGCAACGAAAAAAGCGAGAATTGATGAAGCGGATATTATTGTTGCTGGCGGAAAAGGCATGGGCAGCAAGGAAGGATTCCAACTCATTCACCAACTAGCCGAAGTGCTTGGCGGTGCAGTTGGAGCGAGCCGTGATGTCGTCGAGGCAGGGTGGATTGACCATCATCACCAAGTCGGGCAAACCGGCGTAACAGTGACGCCGAAAATTTATTTTGCAATCGGCATTTCGGGCGCTATCCAACATGTCGTCGGTATGCAAAATTCCGACCTCATTATCGCCATCAATAAAGACCCGAACGCACCGATTTTCCAATCATGCCATTACGGCATTGTTGGCGATGCGTTTGAAATCGTCCCACTTTTAATTGAGAGATTTAAAGAAGAAATTCCGAAGCTAAAAGCAACTGCCGATGTGAAGGAGGAGATCCGCCATGCCTGAAAAATTTGACTGTATCGTCGTTGGCGCAGGTCCGGCCGGGACGGCTTGTGCCTATGAACTAGCAAAAGCAGGAGTAAACGTGCTGCTTCTAGAACGCGGCGAATATCCAGGCGCGAAAAACGTCATGGGCGGCGTATTGTACCGCAAAATGATGGAAGATATTATTCCAGAGTTTTATAAAGAAGCGCCGTTAGAACGCCCGATTGTTGAGCAACGGTTTATGATGATGGATAAAGAATCGGCTGTCACGTTTAGCTATAAAGGGTTAGAATGGGGGCGTGAACCGTACAACAACTTTACCGTATTGCGGGCGAAGTTTGACCAATGGTTTGCGGAAAAAGCAGTCGAACAAGGAGCGCTTCTCGTTTGTGAGACAGTAGCGGTCGAATGTATTGTCGAAAACGGACGCGTCGTCGGTGTTCGGACGGATCGGCCAGATGGCGACATTTATGCCGATGTCGTCGTATTAGCGGACGGCGTCAACTCGTTGCTTGCAAAACAACTAGGCTTTCATCGCGAATGGCGACCAGATGAAGTTGCTTTGGCGACGATGGAAATTTTAAAGCTAGATAAAAACGTTATTGAAGATCGGTTTAATCTTGAAGCGAATCAAGGCTGTACGATTGAAATTTTTGGTGATGCAACAAAAGGGATTTTAGGAACGGGATTTTTATATACGAATAAAGACACGCTTAGTATCGGTGTTGGTACACTTTTATCCGGATTAATTAAGCATAAAATCAAGCCATATGAACTGCTTGAATATGTGAAAAATCACCCAATGATCCGCCCATACATTCAAGGAAGCGAGCCGGTCGAATATTTAGCGCATTTAATTCCAGAAGGCGGCTATCATTCGATTCCGAAGGTGGCAGGCAATGGGGTGCTCGTTGTTGGCGATGCCGCTCAGCTTGTCAATGCGATTCATCGCGAAGGTTCGAACATGGCGATGACCTCGGGGCGGTTAGCTGCAGAAACAATCATCATGGCAAAAGAACGAAACGACTTTTCCGAAAGCATGCTTGACCAATACCGAATGAAACTAATGGAAAGCTTTATCGGGCAAGATTTGAAAAAATATAAAGATGCCACGCATCATTTTGAGTCGTTTCCACAATATTTTGAGCAATATATCCCAATGCTCAACCATGCAGCAAGCCAAATGTTTACAGTCGACGGTTCATCAAAATGGGAAAAACAGCAAAAAATTTGGCGTGATCTCGGCTCGACGAAACAGAAGTTTAAGCTGGCACGCGATATGATGAAAGCATGGAAGGTGATGAAATGATGAAAACGCAAACGATTGAAGAAAAGCAATATTTAGTCCGTTTTAACGCGGATACGAAATCGCATCTTCACGTGCTTGATGACAACATTTGTTTAACGAAATGCCCCGATAAAATTTGTACAATTTTTTGCCCAGCAGCCGTTTATAAATGGGAAGAAGTTCGGATGCACGTTGGCTATGAAGGCTGTCATGAGTGCGGCAGCTGTCGCATCGGCTGTCCGCATGAAAACATTCGCTGGGAATACCCGCGCGGCGGCTACGGCATCGTCTTCCGTCTGGGGTGATCGCCATGTTTCATATCGGAGACTGCGTCGTATTTACGAGTGATGGTGCGCGTGGTATCGTACTTGAAGTTGACGATCACTCGTGCCACGTTTTATGGGAAGACTATTTTGTCAGCTGGGAGAAAAAGGAATGTTTATTGGTGGACAAAGAACTAACAAAAAAACAAGCAATTCGCGTTTCTTCTAATATCGGCCACCCTTTATTGTAGGGTGGTTTTTTGTTTCTTTATATGCAATTTATTCTAAAAAAGGGTTGACATATAATTTTTTTTTATGATTATTTTACAAACTATATAAGTTGTCATTTTGCGCTATATCCTGTCGATCACTTGCTGTATAGAGATAACAGTGGAAACGAAAAATCGGAAATTTTTATTGCAATTTCATCTGCAAAAAAAGGGGGGGAATAATGCGAAAAGCTATATTGTTTACGATAATAAGCGCGTGTTTTTATTTTTGTTTATATTTCGTAACATTGTGGGGCATTAATCACTATGAATCTCTAAAAACGTTCAATATCATTTCAATTTTTCCTATTATCCTTACTACGGTACTTGCTTTTTTATTGGGAATTATTATAAAGATAAATTTTACAAACGACATATCTGATAGAAATTTGTTAGCTGTCATGCTAGTTGTTGGTCTTATCGTGTATTTAGCAGTTATATCTATTGAGTATATGAGATGAAGATTTTTGTAAAAGCGCTCATGGGAAGATTTCGTCTCCATCTAAGCATGAAAGTAGTTTCACGTGGATTCATTATTTTTAGATGCATGTGGTTCCATAACAAAATCATTTTTCATACAAAAGGAGATGAATAATCATGAAAAGATTGCTTCTGATGTTTTTTGTTGTACTTATTTTCTTTGGAACTAACGCATCGTTATTTGCTAATGCAGAGGCTACTGATTCTAGCCTAGAGATGCAAAAAATTGAGAACTTAGACGCTAATAAGGACATCAACATCGAAATTATAAAGGATAATAAACAACAACGTGTAGTACAAGTTGTTGATAGGAAAGCAGGGAAGATTTATAAATCTATTTTTAATAAAAAAGACCATTCTTTTCAAACTGTTGAGATAGATTTGAAGAGTAAAGTAGAAAGCGACGTTTTAAATTCAAAAACTCTCGAGCTTCAAAGTAGCACTATGCAATTACAATCTGCACAGATGGCCTCATCGTCTTTCTCATTAATTGACAGTGGCTCTAACTTAAGCGGTAAATTTAAATACTATGCTTATACACAAAAAATATGGGTTGTACAGAGTGAAGGGGAATCGAAGAATCCAATAGAAACTTCGAATAATAGCTCAGACCTTCAAAGTTTTAGGAATTCCGTAAATAATCTTAGAGGTTCTGAAATAAGATTCCAAGCAGCATGGGTTACAGGTGTTTCGTCAACTATGGTTGCGGTAATTACATCACCGACTGGATGGGGACCTATCGTAGCCACTTTGACAGCGGCAGGTGCTACAGTAGCAGCAATTGCAGAAGCCTATAATTCATATATGCTTGCAAAAGATTGTCGTTTTTATTTCGGTAGAATTACTTTACGATAACTTGTCGTTGTGCCTGTCACCTGTCGAAGGGAACACAATAATATGAATGTACAGAAAGAACATATAAGTTTATAATTGGGATTAGAAATCAGTAAAGATAAGAAGAGAAGAATAAGGTGAATTTTATGTTCTTTCAACTTTTATACTCACTTACTATTACGTTCTTGTTGTATGTGCTTATTGAACGAAAAGAAAAACCACGAGAAAAGATATTGTTTTACACGTGTATTTTCATTTTCCTTTTTCTCTTATCCCGATTGTGAAGATGGTATAAAAAATTTTGAAGAAGGCGTTTCTATCAACTGTGCTATTTTTTGCGTCGCTTTCACTATTAAGCTTATGTTCTTTTGCATTGGCTTTTTCCCATTTGCGTTGTTTCTCATTTTTCTTGTTCGTGCGGTGGCAGAAGGTGTTCTTTTGTTCTTCGATAAGAAATTTTATTAGTGACGATATAAGAGACATCTTTTCTCTTGAGAAGGTTAGTAACCGTTAAAATATTTTTGTAAAAATCCACAAAACTCTATATACAATTTATAAAAAATTACAAGGCAAAAGAGCAAATAAAGCCAAGAAAATGATGAAGGAGCTGACCGGAAGTGATTAAAACATATCAGGTTATGCTGCTTCCAAATAACAAACAACAAACAAAATTATTTGAGTGTGCGGGTGTAGCAAGGTGGGCGTATAATTTTGCCTTAGCACAACAACAAGAAAATCATAAACAAGGCGGTAAATTTTTAAATGATGGTGAATTAAGAAAAAGATTAACGCAGCTCAAACAAACGAAAGAGTACAGTTGGCTCAATCAATATTCCAACAACATCACAAAACAAGCAATAAAAGATGCGTGTCAAGCGTACAAAAACTTTTTTGCAGGACGGGCGAAGTTTCCGAAATTTAAAACGAAGAAACGAACACGCCCAAGTTTTTATCAAGATACATCGAAAATTAAAATCACCGACACGCATGTGAAACTAGAAAAACTGACGCCTTCCAAAAAGAAAAATAGACAGAAGCTCAATTGGATTCGTTTGGCGGAGCGAGGACGTATTCCGCACGGAAAACATGTAACATACGTCAATCCACGAATCGTGTTTGACGGACTACATTGGTTTTTAACGGTCGGTGTAGAGGAAGCGGAAGTAAAACACGGCACGTACAGCGAAGGCATCGGCATTGATTTAGGGGTAAAGTCGTTAGCTACCGTCAGCAATGGCATGACGTTTCCAAACATCAACCAAACACCGAAAGTGAAAAGGCTTGAAAAACAAATGAAGCGCATGCAAAGACAACTATCACGAAAGTATGAAAAGAATAAAACAAAAACAGAAGGAGGTGAATTCCGTTACAGAAAAACGGAAAACATCACTGTAGTTGAGCAATTTTACTTACAATAATCGCCATTAAAAAAGAGACAAGCGGGGTACCCCTTATGCCACATGAAGATGTTTTTTCACGGCATCAATGGGAATATTTTGTTTTGCTGCGCTGTAAATGAACTCCACGAGGCTATGTCCTTTTCTCTTGCGCAGGAGATCGAGCCCATCCGAAACATCACTGTTCGACTCGAACATACTGTACACATACGCAAGTTGCACCAAGATCCAATACCGTTTTACCGCCCGACGCCCGCGAACGCGGTATCCATCGAGTTTCAGCTGGTCTTTCGACTGACGGAAAAAACATTCGATCGACCAACGCTCGCCATGGGGGGGGCAACGAGATATTTTCGACAAATTTCGCAATCTTTCTGTCGTTTTATAGCATATGATTTGTCTGATGTTTTGATAAAGTTTTATCCCGTATATTTGTATTAACCCGTGGTGCTAGATAAAATCGAGTAAGCATAAAAATAGCCCTTGCTTGTGGATCTCCTGTAGAATGAAAGTGCGATCCAACATTCGAAAGGAGAATCCCCATGCAAGAGCACTTTCATTTTACTACAGATCAAGCAAAGATTCAAAAACAATATGCAGCCCTTTTCTTTTTTGTTTCTGCCCAGCTGTCACAAATTCAATTCTATCTTCAACGTCGCAATCGTCATTTGGCGAAACAAGAAGACGCGGTGATCATTGCCATTCATCTTTTGGGAAAGCTGCTTGGCTTCTCCTCCGAACGCGCATGGCATCGTTTTGTGGAGGGAAATTTATTTACCGATGGGCAGTTTATCGAACGATCCCGATACAATCGCCGTTGCCAAGCGCTACGCTTTGCGATCAAATGGATTCGTCATGAACTAGCGAAACGTGGTCAACACCATGCCTATGCGGTAGTAGATAGCATGCCAATCGAGTTGTGCCATGCCGCAAGAATGTACCGTGTCAAACGATTCCAAGGGATCGCGGACATCGGACTTTGTGCGTCGAAAAAGCAGTGGTACTATGGGTTTAAGTTTCATCTTCAAGTGACCGACCAAGGACTACCTATGGGATACGTGGTAACGGAGGCGTCCTGTCACGATCGAACCGCAGCGGAAACGGTCATGACTCAAATTCCTCACCCCTATAACTTAGGTGACAAAGGATTCATCAGTAGCGAATTGCAAAAAAAGTTGTATGAAGCGTACCAAATCGCTTTTTGGACTCCATCTCGCAAAAACCAGAAACACCGCCCACCTAAGTCATGGGAGACATGGCTCAAACAAAAACGGAAAGTAATCGAAACGGTGTTCTCTGTCCTTATTGACCAGTATCGTATGACAGACATTCGTGCGAATACGATTTCAGGGTTTGAAGTGGCGCTAGATGGCATCTTGTTGGTTGTATTCGCTTGTAACACTCGGGCTAGTTGAGCGCTAGCGTTCAACTAGCACCACGGGTTTTTTAAAATACTCTTGCCCATAAAAAGGAAATAGAGAGAAGTTTAGTTTTGCGTTGTGTTATCTTTTTCGATAAATGTAATCTTAAATAAAAAATTATTTTTCATACAAAGGAATGTAATTCGAATGATCAGAAAGGTTGTTTTCGTCTTGGTTAGTTTACTCTTGACTGGTTGCACAGGAACAAAGTCTTTTGAAGGGACGCTTTATCGTATTGGAGAAAATTATTTTATCGTGGACTGTTCCTATGAAGTAAAGAAAAGGAAAAATAACGTAGAGGATATCAGCTATCCTTGTACAGCCCGAATCACAGCTCAAACAAAATTTAGTGATGAAGATGGCAACAAATTAAGTGTTGACGACTTTACGGAAGAAGTAACTGTGAAAGTCATTCTTGCTACTCCTCAGACTATAAGTCAAAGTAAAGAAAGTAGAGACATTGAGGCTAGGGAGATTATATTGCTTAATCGATAAAATCTGATCCTTCAAACGAAAAAACTTCCCATTCGGTCGCAGAAATTGATAGGCTGGTTATCTAGTCTGGCACTTTTAAGGCTGTTGTTTGTAAATGTATTGGTAACATATAGAATCTGGTCTTGGATTAAAGAGGAAATACTCTAAAGCTTTATTATTTTCACCGTCCTATATCGGGTGGTTTTTTATTTCTTTATGTACAATTTATTCTAAAAAAGGGGTTGACATATAATTTTTTTTTATGATTATTTCGTAAAATATTTTTTCGTTAGGAGGGATACCGTGAATAAAATACAAAAAGTTGCACATTGGGTTGTCAGTTCTATTGCTGATGATTTGAGAAGTAATACGATTTCTAATGTTGTTGGGATGGCTACAGGTGGGATAGGTAATGGAGTGAGAGCATACAAAGCTGCAACTACAGGATTCACTATGTTAGAAAGAAAAGTGGCTTCAGAAACGACAAAAGGTGCCGCAAAGGGTACAGTAGCAGGATATTTCGCCGGAAGTTATGTAATAGGCAGTATGAACAAAGTTGCTGCAGTAGAAAAATGGTTTGACAGTACAAAAGTAGGCAAAGCAATTGATGACGGTATAACAAAAGTGGAAAATAAACTTCATAAATTAATTGGCGGTGGTCGTTATTAAGTTATTTAGTGTAAATAGTTGCACTGAACTTGACGGCGAGCGTAATCCTTTAGAGATAAAAAAAGTTTTTACTCCACTTGACAAATACTGTATCATTCATTGTGTTATTTCACATGTTGAAAAAACTGATAGATTTGTTGAAATGATATGGTATCATCCACATGGAGAAGCAGTTTTTAGGATTAAAATAGAACTTGACCAGAAAAAAACGATACAAAAAGTGTTTTCAATTGTAGATTTTTCTTTTTTTCTTCATTTGGATAAACCGGATGGTATTTGGAAAATTCGTATCATGCCCTTCAATCTAGAGTACGATTTAGAAATAAAAACATTTGGTTTTCGAGTTAATGGTGTTTTATCTATATACATGCACTTTAAAACGATGACTTCTGTATGAACACCTTTTTTCGTGGCTATACTGCTCCTAAATATTTCTATACAAAAGGAGCGGAATTGGCATGAAACGTCTGAAAATCACAAATGATCACGGTTGGACACCTCGAACACTTCGGAAACAAGAACG
>NZ_JBTZSY010000044.1:0-18660 GCF_054815885.1 Anoxybacillus sp. TBDG-1 | reverse complement strand
GTTATCCTTAGCTTTCATACGCTTTTCGCTTCGTTCAGTTTTCAAGGAACATCTCTGTCGCTTTTGAAGCGACCTTTTTAATATAACATTGACAGTTTTTTTTGTCAACATTTTTTATTCATCTTTTTCCGTGTTATCTTCAACACGGACGATTAGTAATATATCATACTTGATTATCTTTTAGCAATATGTTTTTTTACTTTTTTCAAAAAAAGCCCCGATCATCTCGGGACTTTCATCATTACTTATGACGCATTTGAGGGAACAGCAACACATCGCGAATCGATGGTGAGTTCGTTAACAACATAACAAGGCGATCAATACCTATTCCTAACCCACCCGTTGGTGGCATACCGTACTCCAGCGCTTCGATAAAATCCTCGTCCATCTCATGCGCTTCGTCATTTCCTTGTTCTTTTTCTTTTAATTGCGCTTCAAATCGTTCCCGTTGATCAATTGGGTCGTTTAATTCTGTGAATGCATTTGCATGCTCACGGGCAACGATAAATAGTTCAAATCGATCTGTAAAACGAGGATCTTCTGGATTTTTCTTCGCTAAAGGCGAAATTTCAACCGGATGACCGTAAATAAATGTCGGCTGAATAAGGTGTTGTTCTACCTTTTGTTCAAAAAATTCATTTACAATATGACCAAATGTCATATGCGGAGCTACTTCTACTCCGTGTTCTTTCGCTAGTTGACGAGCTTCTTCATCGCTCATATGCTTCCAAAAGTCAACACCAACATACTCTTTAATCGCATCAACCATATGAAGTCGTTTCCAAGAAGGAGTTAAATCTACTTCATATTCTCCGTATTGGATTTTTGTCGTTCCAAGCACTTCTTGAGCAATATGTGCAATCATATCTTCCGTCAATTTCATAATATCTGTATAATCGGCATAAGCTTCATAAAGCTCAAGCATTGTAAACTCCGGATTGTGGCGCGTTGAAATACCTTCGTTTCGGAATACACGACCGATTTCATATACTTTTTCTAGTCCACCAACAATTAAACGTTTTAGATGTAACTCAATTGCAATACGCATATACAACGTCATATCTAAAGCGTTATGATGGGTAATAAATGGACGAGCGGCCGCTCCCCCGGCAATTGAATGCATCATTGGCGTCTCCACTTCTAAATATCCTTTTTGATCTAAATAGCGACGCATCGATTGAATAATTAAACTGCGTGTAATAAATGTTTTTTTACTTTCTGGATTCATAATTAAATCGAGGTAACGTTGGCGATAACGTTGCTCGATATCTTTAAGCCCATGATACTTTTCAGGAAGTGGTCGCAAAGATTTTGTCAACATTTCATATGAATGTACCTTAATAGACAATTCCCCTACTTTTGTTTTGAATACTATTCCTTGGACACCGACAATATCCCCTAAATCTGATGTATCAAAAATTTCATACTGCTCTTCGCCAACGTCGTCTTTGCGCACATAAATTTGAATTTGTCCCGTTAAATCTTGAATATGCGCGAATCCCGCTTTCCCTTTGCCACGCTTTGTCATAATGCGACCAGCGATAGAAACATGAATTTGCTTTTCTTCCAACTCTTCTTTTGATAAATGACCGTATAACGTAAACAATTCTTCTGCTTGATGTGTACGCTCGAATCGTTTTCCAAATGGATCGATTCCTTTTTCGCGTAACTTATGTAACTTTTCACGACGAACTAACAGCTGATCATTTAATTCTTCATGCGACATAAGAATTCACTCCAATAACTATTTATTTTTTTAAGAAATACTGCCAGCATAAGCTGCTGACAGTATTTACGATTCTATTGCAACATGATGTTCTTTGGATTCAACTTCTTCGACAAAATTCATTAACAGCGTCACAAGTTCATCACGCGTCTGACATTCATTTATCGCATTGCGAACTTTGGCATTTCCACGAATGCCTTTTAAATACCACGCCGCGTGTTTACGCATCTCTTTTACAGCAATATATTCATTTTTCAAAGCAATTAAACGATCGAGATGCAAAATACACACTTCGACTTTTTCGCGCACAGACGGTTCCGAAATGAGCTCACCTGTTTCTAAATAACGAACGGTGCGATAAATCATCCATGGATTACCGAGGGCAGCACGCCCAATCATCACTCCATCGACACCTGTTTGTTCTAGCATTCGTTTGGCATCTTGAGGAGTTTGTACATCACCGTTACCGATAACAGGAATGTTAACCGCTTCTTTTACTTGTTTAATGACGTTCCAGTCTGCTTTTCCTTCATACATTTGTACGCGCGTTCGTCCATGAACAGCAACTGCTTGTCCACCAGCCCGTTCTACTGCCTGAGCATTTTCGACAGCATAAATGTGATTTTCATCCCAACCGATTCGCATTTTTACTGTGACTGGCTTCTCTACCGCATCGACGACGGCTGCTACCATATCGTAAATTTTATTTGGATCTAATAGCCATTTTGCTCCTGCATCACATTTTGTAATTTTCGGTACAGGACATCCCATATTAATATCGATAATATCGGCGTTTGTATGTTGATCTACATATTTAGCTGCTTGTACAAGCGTTTCTTTTTCCCCACCAAAAATTTGTAAACTTAAGGGCTTTTCACGTTCATCGATATAAAGCATGCCCATCGTTTTTGGGTTATTAAATAAGATCGCTTTGTCGCTTACCATCTCCGCACAAACAAGTCCAGCACCGAACTCTTTTACAGTTAGACGAAAAGCCGAATTACATACTCCTGCCATCGGTGCAAGCACAACGGGGTTATTAATTTGTACATTCCCGATTTTGAACATTAAACTCCCTCCTTTCTTGAAAGCATAAATAGTTCCGCCACTGCTTCTCGACTCTTCCATATACGAACTCCTTGATCCGATAACTGTTCAACATACGAACGTAAAGGACGTTGAACAGATGGAATAATTAAAGATTCATCTATTTCAAACAACGGGATGAGTACAAACGCCCGTTCAAGCATACGCGGATGTGGAATAATGAGTTGCTCTGTTTCAATATTTTCATGATTATATAGCAAAATGTCAAGGTCTAACGTCCGTGGCCCCCAATGAACTTCCCGCTTGCGACCAAACTGTTTTTCAATGTCCATCGCGACTGCCAACAAAGCAAATGGAGATAGCGACGTAGCCACCTTTACAACCATATTTAAAAAACAAGCTTGGTCGACATATCCAACCGGATCTGTTTCATAAACGGAGGATGTTGCTAAAACGGAAATATGTGTATGATCACGTAACGCCATTACCGCTTTGCGCAAATATTCGAAACGGTCACCGATATTCGAACCTAATGCAATATAAGAAATATGTTTCATTTATTAACGTCCTCTCGTCATTTCAACCGCCACATATGCATAGTGACCTTTAATTGGCGGATTTGGTTTCGTTACTTTGACAGTACACGATGACACCGTTGCATACGCGGATAAAATTTGCTCAGCAATGCGTTCCGCTACTGCCTCGATCAATTTGAATGGCTTTCCTTCAACGATACTTTGACATATGTCATATATATGTGCGTAGTTAACCGTTTCACTTAAATCGTCCGTTACACCTGCTTTTCTTAAATCCGTTTCAATCATAACATCAACATAAAAACGTTGACCGAGTTTATTTTCCTCAGGAAACACCCCGTGATAACCGTAAAACTCCATTTGCTGAACGTAAATTTTATCGCTCATACTCCCACCCTCTCGCGATCATCGCATCCATCATTTTAGCCATTCTAGCGATCGGTAAAACGTCATGTACGCGAACGATATGCACGCCTTTCGCAATGCCGAGACAAACAGTTGCTCCTGTTCCTTCTACTCGTTCGTGGACGGGTAAATCAAGCACATGCCCAATAAATGACTTTCGTGATGTTCCTAACAAAATAGGATAATCAAGGACTGCAAACTCATCTAATCGACGCATCACTTCTAAATTATGCTCTACTGTTTTAGCAAAACCAATACCTGGATCGATAATAATTTGTTCATCGGTCACACCTGCTTGCTTTACAAGATGAATACTCTCTTTTAAATCATTGATCATATCTGAAATAAGATCTTTATAATTGCGATCGTAACGATTATGCATTAATACAATCGGAACACCGTAATTAGCCGCTACTTTAGCCATATTCGGATCGGCTTTTGCTCCCCAAACATCGTTAATCATCGTGGCTCCTGCTTCAATGGCTTGTTTTGCGACTTCTGCTTTATACGTATCGATAGAAATTGGCACATCCACCGCTTTGGCTACTGCTTCCACAATGGGAATGACGCGACGCAATTCTTCTTCAAGCGGTACTTTTTCAGCCCCGGGGCGAGTCGATTCCCCCCCGATATCAATGATGTGCGCACCTTCAGCTACAAGTTGTTTTGCCCGTTCAGTTGCCTGTTCTACGTGATTAAACTTCCCACCATCAGAAAAAGAATCAGGAGTTGCGTTTAAAATGCCCATAATAACTGTTTGTTTTCGCAAATCTAACTTATGCTTTCCGCAATAAATGGCATCAATCAATTGACGTACCCATCCTTTCTGTCGTACCTTGTCCATAAATGCGTTGTAAACGATGCGTACGCACGTTGTAGACGTTTTGTTATTTCCCCACATTTCCCGGGATATATATCCTCATCTAGCCGACAAACCGGCACAACTTCTTGAATGGAATTTGTTAAAAAGATTTCATCTGCGCTTTTTAGCTGTTGTAGCGAATAAAAACCTTCTTCCACACGAATGCCCCATGAGTGTAGTAAATCAATTACAAACATTCGGGTCACACCGTTTAAAATCCCCGTTTGTACGGCAGGGGTGTACACAACACCATCTTTCACCCAAAAAATGTTAGAAACAATCCCTTCTGCTACAAATCCTTCTTTTGTAAGAAAAATGCCTTCTACATTTGGTTGATGACCAATTTCTTGTTTACCTAAAATATTGTTTAAATAATGATGAGACTTTAAACGAATCGAGCCTTCCGGTGTATTCCGTCTCACTTGTAATGTTTTACATACTTTTTCTTCTGAAAACGTCGGAATCGGTTTCATGTACATAACAATCGTCGGAGTTGTATACGGTTCTACTTGCAATCCAACATCCCCAATTCCAGCAGATATATTTAGACGAACATACGCATCGCGATAACCGTTAGCCTGGAACAATTGGGAGAGAATATGCAAAACATCATTTCGAGTGATAGAACATGAAATGTTGAGCATATCAAGTCCGTTATGAAGACGAGCTAAATGATCATCAAGCAAAAATGGATGTCCATCATATACGCGAAACGTTTCAAACACCCCAAGCCCATATATAAATCCATGATCAAACGGAGAAATACGAGCATCTTCCTTTTTTACAACTTGTCCATTTATATAAACGAACATAAGGCATCACTTTCGTCTATATAGTGTAATGAAATTTTTAAGCATCTCTAAACCATATTCCGTCATGATCGACTCAGGATGAAACTGAACCCCTTCAATCGGCAATGTTTTATGGCGAATAGCCATAATTTCTCCTTCTTCTGTCCATGCGGAAATGTCAAAGCAATGGGGCAATGTTTCTCTTTTTACAATTAACGAATGATAACGCGTAGCGGTAAACGGATTCGGAATTTGAGCAAAAATCGTCTTTCCATCATGAAAAATGGGCGATGTTTTCCCGTGCATTAAGCGTTCAGCGCGGACAACTTCCCCGCCAAACACTTGCGCAATCGACTGGTGACCAAGACATACACCAAAAATCGGGATCTTCCCTGCGAAATATTGAATCGCCTCCATGCTGATGCCCGCTTCATTCGGACTGCAAGGGCCAGGCGAAATCATTAAAAAATGTGGCTGAAGTTGTTCAATTTGAGCAATCGTTACTTCATCGTTTCGCTTAACGATCAATTCTTCCCCTAATTGCCCTAAATATTGGACTAAGTTATACGTAAATGAATCATAATTATCAATCATTAAAATCATTTTGCTCACCTCATGCTTAATTGTACATACTCTTCTTCGCTCAGCTCTTTTGCTTTCCATAAGGCAAATGCTTTCTTTAAACATTCTTTATATTCATGTTCTGGTTGAGAATCAATAACGATCCCTGCCCCCGCCTGTACATAGGCAAGACCATCTTTCGCAATCATCGTTCGAATCGCAATGTTTAGCTCCATATCGCCGTTAAACCCGATCCAGCCAATTGAACCCGTATAAATGCCGCGGCGAACAGGCTCTAGCTCTTCAATAATTTCCATCGTTCGTACTTTCGGTGCCCCTGTAATCGTTCCACCTGGAAACACAGCTGATATAACATCAAACGCATCTTTCCCTTCTGCAAGTCGTCCAGAAACATGGGAAACGAGATGCATGACATGGGAATATTTTTCAATGACCATAAACTCGTCTACGTGTACCGTCCCATATGCACATACACGTCCAAGATCATTACGCTCCAGATCAACAAGCATTAAATGTTCCGCTCGCTCTTTTTCGTTTGCTAATAATGACTGAGCAATTTGTTCATCTTCTTGAATCGTTTTGCCACGTGAGCGCGTTCCTGCAATCGGACGTGTGCTAACATACTCGTCCTTCTTTTTGACGAGCAGCTCAGGAGAACCGCTTACGATTTGAAATTCAGGGAAATGCATATATGCCATATATGGTGATGGATTTAATGCACGTAACTTTTCATAAATCACAAACGGATGAGTGAGTAACCGTTTTGATTGTCGCACAGACAAGTTCACTTGAAAGACGTCGCCTTGCGCAATATACGTCCGCACTTTTTCGACAGCTTCCATAAACTGTTCTTCACTCATTGAAACTGTTTCTTCTTTTTCGTAGTTTGGAATGAACGGACGGGAAACGTCAGAAACGTCGGTTGTCCATAGTTGCTCGTATCGCTCGAGACGTTCGCGTGCTTGATACTCCTCCCCATCTACATAGTGAGTAATCAAATAAAGAGAAAATTCGTGGTGATCATATACGAACACATCATCAAATACTAAAAAATACAAATCGGGCATATTTAAGTCGTCGCGTGCGATGAAAGGAAGATTTTCAATATAACGAGCGCAATCGTAACTAATGTAGCCAATGGCTCCCCCTTGAAAATCAGGTCCTTCTTCTAACTTGTCTGTCTTCCATTGATTGAACCATTTTTTTAACGATTGCAATATGTTCCCATCAAACGTTTCAGTACGATGCTTTTGCCATACTGTCAGTTTGTCGTCTTTACCGATGATCACTGCAAATGGCTGCAAGCCGATTATGCTATATCGACCGTCCCGCCCACTCTCAAGCAAGACATGATGCAACTGTTGCCGCGACAAAGCTTTATATTGAGAAAACCAATCACGTTGTGCGTATGTGATTTTTTTCATCATCGGTCGTCGCTTTTGCTGGCTCAAAGATGTCACTCCTCTCCATCAGTCCATACGCTTATTGTACAACGAACATATAGAAACAATCACGAAAAAAAATTCGGCAAGAATGTCCTTGCCGAATTATTCTTCAAACTGATATAGTGGTGTGCTTAAATAACGTTCACCGTTACTTGGAATAATTGCTAACACTTTCTTTCCTTTTCCTAATTTTTTCGCCACTTGCAATGCTACATGAATCGCTGCGCCCGATGAAATCCCTCCTAAAATACCTTCTTGGCGAGCGGCTAGACGAGCGGCAGCAAACGCTTCTTCTGTCTTTACAGTAACGACTTCATCGTAAATGGATGTATTTAAAATATCAGGAACGAAGCCTGCCCCAATTCCTTGTATTTTATGCGGACCTGGTTTTCCACCAGAAAGCACTGGAGAATCGGCTGGTTCAACGGCATAAATTTTAATGTTTGGATACGCTTGACGCAACACTTCTCCAGCTCCTGTAATTGTTCCACCCGTTCCAATTCCAGCTACAAACGCATCCAATTGATCACCCATTTGCTCAACAATCTCTTTTCCTGTTGTTAAGCGATGCACTTCTGGGTTTGCTTCATTTTTAAATTGTTGCGGCATAAAATAACCGTGCTCTTGCGCGAGCTGTTCCGCTTTTTGAATCGCTCCACGCATTCCTTCGCTTCCTGGTGTTAAAACAAGTTCTGCCCCGTAAGCACGAAGTAAGTTACGACGCTCTAAACTCATCGTATCAGGCATAACGAAAATGGCTTTATATCCTTTTGCAGCAGCAACCATCGCTAAACCAATTCCCGTATTTCCACTCGTCGGTTCAATGATTGTGTCACCAGGCTGAATTTTTCCTGCTTTCTCGGCTGCTTCAATCATCGCCAACGCAATGCGGTCTTTCACGCTGCTTCCAGGGTTCATAAACTCCAGCTTTAAATATACATCCGCACTATCTTCATCAACGATGCGATTTAACTTTACTACCGGTGTTTGACCAATTAACTCTGTAATCGATTGTACTACACGTGCCATTTCATCCACCTCTAATCCCGAGTATTTTTATAGAATTTGTAACCAATTTATCAGTTATTTTCGAAATTGTCAATCACTTATTTCTTATTTTGCTAATTTTTTTAATTGTTCGAGATCTTCAGATGAAAATGTATATGTTTCATTACAGAAATGACAAGAGGCCTCGGCTTTTCCTTCTTCATCAATCATTTGTTGAATCTCTTCCACCCCTAAACTAATAATGGCATCCGCTACACGCTCACGTGAACAACGGCAAACGAATGCAACAGGCATCGTTTCGAGAATTTTTACATTTTGTTCCCCGCCAAGCAATGCATATAAAATTTGTTCCGGTGTTAAACCGCTTTCAATCATTTTTGAGATTGGTGGGATGGCAGCTAAATTTTTTTCAATATGTGCAATTGTTTTTTCCTCTGTTCCCGGCATGAGTTGCAAAATAAAACCACCAGCCGCTAATATCGTATAATCAGGATTGACTAACACTCCAACTCCAACTGATGACGGTGTTTGTTCAGAGGAAACGAAATAGTATGTAAAGTCTTCACCGATCTCTCCAGATACGAGCGGAACCTGTCCTGTAAAATAGTCACGTAATCCTAAGTCTTTTACAACAGTTAACGTTCCGTTCGTTCCAACTGCCCGAGCAACATCAAGCTTTCCGTTTGCATTTAACTCAAAATGAACATGCGGATTGGATACGTAACCACGCACATGCCCTTTAGCATTGCTATCAACGAGAATGTGCCCAATAGGTCCGCCACCTTCAATTTTAATTGTAATTTGGCTATCTCCTTTTAACATCGCCCCCATCATCACGCCTGCTGTCATCGCACGACCTAGTGCTGCAGATGCTGTTGGCCATGTTTGATGCCTTTTCTGCGCCTCCCGTACTGTTTCTGTTGTGCGCACGGCATATGCACGCACTTGACCACCGTATGCTAGCGCTTTTACTAAATAATCAGCCATCGCTGTCACTCACCTTTCTTGTTTCGCTCATATAACAATTGTAATCCTTTTAACGTTAAAAACGGATCGACGATATCAATGACATTCGATTCATGAGCAATTAAGGACGCTAATCCACCTGTTGCAATAACTTTTGGAGGAACGACACTTTTTTCTTTCATTCGCGACACAATTCCTTCCACTTGTCCGACATATCCATATAAAATGCCTGCTTGCATCGCACTAACTGTATTTTTTCCAATAATGTCATCCGGACGGGCAATTTCAATACGAGGAAGTTTAGCGGCTCGAGAGTAAAGCGCTTCCGTAGAAATCGTAATCCCTGGCGCAATAGCTCCTCCCATATATTGCTTATGTTCATTAATATAGCAGTATGTTGTCGCCGTACCGAAATCAACAATAATGAGCGGCGCACCGTACAAATGAATGCCTGCTACCGCATTAACAATTCGATCCGCCCCGACTTCTTTCGGGTTGTCGTACTTAATGTTCAACCCCGTTTTAATACCAGGACCTACAATGAGCGGCTTAATATGAAAATATTTTGTACACATGCGCTCTAATGCAAACATAATCGGCGGAACAACGGAAGAAATAATAATGCCATCAATGTCAGAAAAACGCAAGCCCACATCTTGCAATAACATTTTGATCATCATTCCATATTCATCTTCTGTTTTGCTTCGGCTTGTTTCAATGCGCCAATGAAATTTGAGCTCATCCCCATCATATACACCTAATACTGTGTTTGTGTTTCCAACGTCTAATACAAAAATCATCACTCATCCCCACTTTTTCACAATTTGTTCCTTTTTTCATCATATCATAATCGTTTAACCCGACGGTAAAAAAAGATGCCTCTTATAAAAAGAGACACCTTTATTCTTCTTTTTTCGTCTGAATATTTACTTTTATCTCGTCTTGTTTATCGCCATTTCGATTTGGTAACGTACCATGCTCAAACAAATGTTTAATTTGTTCCGCATCAAGTGTTTCCACTTCAAGCAACGTATTGGCAATTAATTCTAATTTGTCGCGGTTTTCCGTTAGTAAGCGTCTTGCTTTTTCGTAACATTCTTTAATAATGCGTTGCATCTCAAGATCAATTTCATATGCGATTTGGTCGCTATAATTTTGCTCATTATGCAAATCACGACCTAAAAACACTTGGCCATGAGACTGACCAAACTGCATTGGTCCAAGCTTATCGCTCATTCCAAACTCTGTAACCATACGGCGTGCTATGTTTGTTGCGCGTTGGAAGTCATTATGCGCCCCTGTGCTTACTTCACCAAATACGATTTCCTCAGCCACACGTCCGCCAAGAAGCCCTGTAATTTTATCAAGCAACTCTGGTTTCGTCATAAAATAACGATCTTCTTTCGGTAACATGACCGCATATCCACCAGCTTGACCACGTGGCACAATCGTTACTTTGTGAACCATTTCCGCATCCGCAAGCACCATACCGATGACAGTATGACCCGCTTCATGGTAAGCAACAATTTTTCGCTCTTTTTCAGAAATAACCCGACTTTTCTTAGCAGGACCAGCAATGACACGATCCGTTGCTTCATCAATATCGCTCATATCAATTTTTTTCTTGTTCCGTCGAGCAGCAACGAGCGCAGCCTCATTTAATAGGTTTTCTAAATCTGCACCAGAAAAACCAGGCGTACGCATCGCAATCGCTTTTAAATCAACAGATTCATCAAGAGGCTTATTGCGTGCATGCACGCGAAGAACTGCTTCACGTCCTTTCACATCTGGACGATCAACCGTAATTTGACGGTCAAAACGACCCGGACGTAAAAGGGCAGGGTCTAAAATGTCTGGACGGTTTGTTGCAGCAATAATAATAATTCCTTCATTTCCGCCAAACCCATCCATTTCAACAAGCAACTGGTTTAATGTTTGCTCCCGCTCATCGTGGCCCCCACCTAAACCAGCACCACGTTGACGACCGACCGCATCAATTTCATCGATAAAAATAATACAAGGAGCGTTTTTCTTCGCTGTTTCAAATAAATCACGCACGCGCGAAGCACCAACACCGACAAACATTTCGACGAAATCGGATCCGCTAATAGAGAAAAACGGAACACCTGCTTCTCCAGCAACTGCTCTCGCTAGTAACGTTTTTCCCGTTCCGGGTGGTCCGACGAGAAGAACGCCTTTTGGAATGCGGGCTCCAAGCTCGACAAACTTGCGAGGATCTTTTAAAAATTCAACAATTTCAACAAGTTCTTGTTTTTCTTCATCCGCACCAGCAACATCTTTAAAGCGAACGCGCTTCTTATCTTCGTTATACAGTTTCGCACGGCTTTTGCCAAAATTCATCACTCGGCTACCGCCGCCTTGCGCTTGGTTTAGTAAAAAGAAGAACAAAATAAAAATGATGATAAACGGAATAATGGACGTAAAAAACGTCACCCATCCGCTCGTTTCATCTGCAGGCAACACTTCCACTTTTGCCTTTTTTGCTGCCTCATCAATTCGCTGAAGGACTTGCGGGCTGTTGGCTACGTAAGTTGTAAAAAACTGTCCTTCTGCGTACGTTTTGAGTTGTCCACGAATTTCATAAACTCCTCGCTCTGGCTTCAACGAGACATACTTTACATCACCGTTTTCTAAATGGGTAATGAACGCATCGTACGTCATCCGCTCCGCCCGTTGATTGCCGCCATTCAAAAAGCTAACAACACCAATGACGACAAGAAAAATAAGTAAGTAAAAGATTGTATTACGGAAAATGCGGTTCATCTCCTACCTCCTCCCACACTTAAAACACGCTATAGTCAATAGTATCATAGAAAAACGTTCCAAAACAAACGATGTGCATGAAAAAATTATTTGTTGTATACTTCTGGTTTCAACACACCGATGTACGGAAGATTTCGGTATTTCTCACAATAGTCTAACCCATAACCGACAACGAATTCATCTGGAACGATAAAACCGACATAATCCGCCTCAATATTCGCTTTTCGACCAGACGGTTTATCAAGCAAAGTTACAATTTTAATCGATTTTGCTTTGCGATAACGGAATAAATCCGCTAAATAGCTTAGCGTTAAGCCGCTATCAATAATATCTTCAATAATGAGTACGTCGCGACCTTCAACCGATGTGTTTAAATCTTTTAAAATTTTGACTTCTCCTGATGATACCGTTGCATTTCCATAGCTTGATACATCCATAAAATCAATTTCTAAATATGTATCTACATGCTTAATTAAATCTGCCATAAACGGCATTGCGCCTTTTAGTACGCCAACCGCAAGCGGAAAGCTCCCTTCATATTCTTTCGTCAATAATGCTCCCAACTCTTTTACCTTTTGTTGAATTTGTTCTCCCGTAATTAAAACTTTTTCCATATCTTGATGCATACCCATATTCTTTCCTCCTACATCATTCATTGCTTTTTATAGTGTAATACAATATAGCGATTTTTTGTAATATTTGTTGCTGTATAATCTGATTTTTTTACACCCGGAATCCATATAATGTTTCCGTTTGCATCTTCGACGATTGGCCATTGTGCCCGCTCGTTCGCTGGAATTTTTTCATCAATAAAAATACGCGATACTTTTTTCGGATGCTCCATTCCTTTTACTTTCATACGATCCCCATGATTTCGCGTTCGTACGCGAAGAGGTAGCCTTAATTGGTCAGCATCAAATACAACATAATTATCGTCTTCAACGAAAAGATAGTGATCAACAAACTGACTGATCAGTTGACACCCATTTGGTAATACGAGCGTATCAGGAACATGGAAAAGGAACTCATATTCATTCGTTTGTTCCAGTTGAAACGTAAATATACACACATCATATTGACGAATAACTTTTAATCCGTTTGGAAAATGAAGCATACCTGAAGGATGTTGCCGTTTTAAAAATTGTAACGCTTGATTTATATGTATAGAAGACAATGACGATGGGACATTCCCATAAAGATAGTTTAATATTAGTTGAATCCCTCGTCTTTGTAAAGGTTTTGGCATGCTTATAAATGAAAGGATATTTATACGGACACATCCCTCTTTTTGGTCGGCAACATATTTCAACTTTTCTTTTGTCAATTGTTCTAAAAACGCTTCATCTTCGCTCATCATCTCGCTAAACTGTTGAATATGTTCATGGACGCGAATGTTTTCCTGTTTTAAAAAAGGCAAAACAAAATGACGGAAACGGTTGCGCGTGTAATCGTCCTTTTCATTGCTCGGATCTTGTCGAGGATGTAATCCGTTGTCTTGACAATATTGCTCGATTCGCTGTCGATCAATACATAAAAAAGGACGAATAATGTATCCATTACCAAATGGTCGCTTTACCGGTATGCCTGCATATCCTTTCGTTGTGCTTCCACGTACTAGTCGCATAAGTACTGTTTCCATTTGATCATCACCGTGATGACCTAAAGCAACGTAATGCGCATGATATTTCGACATCACCTGCTTAAAGAAAATATAGCGACAGTCACGCGCTGCCTCTTGCACACCCTTTCCTGTTTGCTCCATATATGCTGGAACGTTCAGTTGTGTTGCCTCACATATAATACTGCGTTGTTCGCAAAAATGTTTCACAAAATGCATATCTTCTTCTGATTGTTTTCCTCGCAACATATGGTCGACATGTGCGACAACAAGTTGAATATCGTAACGCTCCTTTTCACTCCATAAAAAATGAAGCAATGCTAGCGAGTCCGGACCTCCTGACACGCCAACAACAACAGTTGTACCACGCTCAAGCAATTGGTGCTTTTCAATAAATTCATGTACAACTTCTAGCATACTCTCCCTCTTAGTAACGTCGTTTTTTACAATCGTACCATATCTTATTGCTCACACTCAAAGCGAATGCGAAAAAATTAAAGAATTTGAACATACAAATAAACAACATACATAAATAAAAGACAAACAAACAAGAACATCGTCTCTAATAAGCGGAATTTTTTCTTTCCTTTTACGCGCACCGTTCTCCCTTCTCGTTTTTCTCTCTGCTCAGTCGGCTGTTGCATACATTGCAGCAAATCTTTCCTCATTTCATGAGCGCAAGTATACTTCCCATCTAATGCACGCCATAATATTTTCTCATATTTTTTTAAATAAGGATGAGAGGAGATCATAAGCCGTAGCTGCTCTCGCCCATTTTCTTTTCTTTCAAATCGTTTGGGATAGCACATATTTATTATAATCATCGCAACTGCAAATAAATCATACGAAGGTTCAGCTTTTCTTGTTCCCATGCCCCAATACCCACGATCAAAAAACTCTGTAAATTCTTTAATCGCTCGCCCACGAATCGTCGTGCCACCTACATCGATTAATCTTACTTTTGGGACCGCCCCAGAAACAATTAAATTGTCTGGTTTTAAATCACCAAACACCCATCCTTTTTCATGTAATTTATGCAAATCACCTAGTAGCTGTAATATAATAACGATCATCCATTCTTTCCCGCGTTTCTGAATAAAAGTTAACAAATCATCCCCTTCAATATATTCCATTACATAAAATGAATAAATCTTTTTTTCATGTGGATGAAGCCAATCATCTACGTCTAATAAACAAGGTCCGAGGGCAACTCCCTGGACCTCCGAAAATCGTTTCAATACATTTACTTCTGACATCATGGTCGTTGCTTCGTTACTTATCTTCAGCGCCACAAACGCTCGCCCTTCTTTCGCTAAATAAACAACGCCATTCGCCCCTTTACCGAGCGGTTTTATAATTTCATAGTAGCGTTTATGCCACTTCCCTTGTATGACCGTCCCTGTTCGAATGTTACATAGATTGTTCGATGTATACATCGTCATCACCGTCATGGGTAAATAAACTTTTCAATGAACGTCTTTTTTGAAATTGTTGTACCGCTTCGCGAATGGCTGGACCGGTCGGCGTAATACCACCAGATGTTAGTTTTGGAAATACACTTGAAATCGACTCCATTTTCGGCGTCCAATCTAAAATGCGGTCCACCTCTCCCTTTTTCCCGGGAAATACAAAAACAGAAAATTCATTATTTCCCAAACGAGCATTTAAACTAATCGATAAATCTAATAACGCCTCTTTTACTGTTTGCAGCTTTGTTTTCATACTTCCACTTGTGTCTACTAATATTAAAACTTGTAAGTTAACGGTTTCCCCTAATTCTTCAACAACTTCCATCACTTCCACTCTTTTTTCTGGCGAAAGGTGCTCGATTGAAGCTTGGGAGCCTAAAATTTGTTTCAACTCTTGATTAATAACACCTTGTAACGTCTGTGTCATCGCTTTTCTTGTTACCATCTGTACGGTTTGCGATAATTGTTTAGCATATACGACTTGACTAATTCCACCACCTGATTGAGCAATGCCTTCAATTTCACGTAATCCTTGCTCGTCAATAATATCTTGGTCAAGCACCCCGATCACATTAACTGTAATCCCTTGTTCTTTTGCTAATGCCGCCATAGCAATTGGATCTTCACCTTGATTAGAACAACCATCTGTAATTAATAAAATTTGACGCAACGTTCCTTTTCGCATATGTTTATCCCCTCCGAAAAAAGTAGTATATTTCCATCATCGACGCTCAGAGGGGATTTTATACCTTTTATTTCATATATTGATATGCTGGAATGACCGCCCATTTCGGTGTGTTATGTTTAATACGCGCAACAACGATCGTCATATCATCTTCAATTTCCCCACCATTAACACGGATCACTTCTTCTAAAAGCAATTCAGATACTTCTTGCGGATCATTTGTCTTTAATTCTTTAATTTTTCGTTTCATCCATACATCATGGTTCTCGATGTGGGAAACACCGTCAAAAATACCATCGCTCATCATAATGAGCAAATCACCCGCTTTTAATTGCTCTTCAATCATTTCAAACTCTACCCCAGTAATAATTCCTATCGGCAAATTGCTCGATTCAATTTTCATGACGTTGCTTCCTCGTTTAATAAAGCTTGGTGAAGACCCGACTTTCAAAAATTTTGTCGTTGCATTTTGCAAATCGACAATCGCTAAATCTAACGTAGAAAAAATTTCTTCTGTCGTTCGCAAAGCTAAAATGGAGTTGATAGATTTAATTGCAATTCGTTCTTCAATCCCTGATTGTAAAATTTTTTGTAATAGTTTGAGCGTTTCTTTACTCTCATAATGTGCTCGTTCCCCATTTCCCATCCCATCACTAATAGCCAACGCATATTTTCCACCGCCAATTTCCATCATTGCATAACTGTCACCCGAGATGAATCCTCCGCCCTTTGCAACATATGCAACACCTGTATCAATGACAAACGCTTTCGAAGAACTAAACGCAACACGACAATCCCCATTTGGATAGACAGAACAATCTTCTTTTTTCACAATGATCGTCTCACCTAAAATGTCAGACAGCATTGGCGCAATAAGCTTTTCGCATTCTCCCCTTCCATCGCAATATGGAATGACCATCTCAATGTCAACACTTCCTTTGTCTAAACTATAAATTTCTACATCGTTCACATCGACACCGAACTGTTGAAGAGCATGCAAAATTTGTTCTTCTTGCACATAATAATTTTCACGCTCTTTTTGAATTTCTTTTGCGAAATCTTCCATCACTTGCGACACGCCTAATAACTGTTCGGCTACAAGTCTTCTACTTTCTTTCATTTGTTGCTTTAATTTTTTATTTGCTTTATAAAATGATACGTCTTTCTCAATTATCTGAACAACCTTTTTTGCTTTGACACAATGTTTATTCCATTCACGCAACAACTTTCCGTTTGCCATTTGGTCATTTTCGCTTGCTTCTTGCATAATTTTTTTCATATAATCATATGTTTTATCAAAGTGGGTAATCCAGCACTGATCTTTCTTAAAACACGTTTGACACGTTTTCGCTGCAACATCACTTAAGAAATAATCAATTTCGCGTTCTTCTTCCTCTTCATGCGTAAGTACCCCATATGAAGAAAAACTTTTTGATAGTGCTTGAAACACATGAGAAAATTGCTCGACTCGCTGAGCTGTCACATCGCGAATTTTCCGTACATATTGTTGTTGCTCATTCGTATGCTCAACCGTTCCTGGCACATATTTCGCCATCTTGCTCGTTAAAGATTGTGGAGTCATAAGAAAAAGTAAAACGGCAAATAGAGACTCTACGATATTCGGGACAATGTCCGCTATTCCTTGACTATAGAGAGTGATTAACAATGTTGCAACGACGAGACCAAACGAAACACCTAACTTTCTCCCTTCTTTCAAGAGGCCACCGAGCAACCCAGCGAACGCAAGCAAGCTCATTTGGTACAAATTCGATACATTCGCTAAACTTAAAATGAGACCTGTAACGACACCAACAGTTGAGCCAACGGTCGCACCAGCGACAAAAGCAAACAACAACAATAAATAACGCGACGCAACATGCTCTAACGAAAGGTCATAAATCGACCAACCAACCATTCCGGTCAACATCGAAGAAATGAGGATGACAAAAGAAATGACTTCTTCTGGCTTTAACGTTTGTTTATACTTTTGATGATCAAACAACGGAACACTTTGTAAAAAAATGAGTGTTAAGATGGAGGCAAGACCTGCTTCAATAAACATCGTCATTCCTTCGTATATCGTCCATTCATAATTCCACGTATAAATCATGATCATCTTCGCAAACACAGAGGCAAAAAATACGACAACAGGCAATCTTTTTGGCAGAGCATCAATCCAGAAAAACAGCCGATAAAAAATAAGAAACATCACAATTGAAGCAACGATAAATAAAGAAGTGTAAAAAGAAACGGTCAACGACCCTGCAAATAAAGCAATAAACACGAATCCTAACTTATCGCGTCGAAGTAAATAAACTGCTGCAAAAAAAGGCAAAGCAAACGGCGTCATCTTTGTTAAAATGAGAGCTCGTCCAAGCAAAAAACCGATAACTAGAAACAAAAATCCTTGTTGAAATAATAAATGGCTTAAACGAACTGTAAACCGTTGAAACCATTGCGACATCGTTGTTCTTGTCCCACTTAAAGGTACTTCCGCCATTTGATTGACTAACTTCCGTTCTAATCTCTCCATATTCATTCTCTCCTCGTATAGTATGTTTAGAAAGATTTTTAAATCGAACTTCCAGTTCGATACGCTCCTTGACAATCGTATATTCTTGGGTGACTTGCCCACGGGGGAGGGGCGCCCCTCCCCCGTGGGTCGCAAACCTATTTCACAAACATCGGGGTTGGACTTTTCGCGATGTTCTTGGATAATGGTCTTAGGATCATCGG
>NZ_JBTZSY010000043.1:0-18706 GCF_054815885.1 Anoxybacillus sp. TBDG-1 | reverse complement strand
ATGTCGCAAGCATCGAACAACGTATGGCGACGAAAGACGATGTCGCAAGCATCGAGCAACGTATGGCGACGAAAGACGATGTCGCAAGCATCGAACAACGTATGGCAACGAAAGACGATGTGGCGCTTGTGCCAGCTATTCGGGAAATGGTTGGGCAATTGATGGAACGAATGACTGCTGTTGAGCTGCATGTGCAAGAAATTCCAGCCATCAAACAGCAAATCGAACAGTTGTCGCAACAAATGGAAGAAGGGTTTGAGAAAATAGCGCATCAAGAAACGATCCTACAAGCATTATCACTCCGTTCGATTCAACAAGCAAACGATATCCACTATTTGAAAACAAACGTCATTTCCACGAAATAAGTGTAAGAAAAGGGTGCCGCTCATTGGACACCCTTTTCTTTATGCTTCTAACTGTTCACGCCAATGATGTAATGTGGCTCGCTCTTCTTCGGTAATGATGCCGAGTTCCATCGCTGTGTCCATCAGCGCATCGTAATCAGTCACCGTATAGACCGGAACGTGTTCGTGTTCAAACGCTCGTCTGCCTTTTTCTAATCCGTATGTAAAAATCGCAACGACGCCAAGTACGTTACATCCCGCTTCACGCAAGGCTCGCACGGCATTTAGTGAGCTGCCGCCTGTTGAAATTAAATCTTCGATGACAACGACATGTTGACCTGCTTCGACTTTCCCTTCGATTTGTTTTCCTTTTCCGTGTCCTTTCGCTTGACTGCGCACGTAGCACATCGGCACATCGAGCCGTTCGCTCACCCATGCTGCATGGGGAATGCCTGCGGTGGCCGTGCCAGCAACGACATGAACGGTTGGAAAATGCGTGCGAATAAGCGCGGTTAGTTCATCAGCAATCATTCGTCTCGTCGTCGGGTACGCTAACGTCAGCCGATTGTCGCAATAAATAGGCGCTTGTATGCCGGAAGACCAAGTAAATGGTTCGTTTGGGCTTAACGACACCGCGCCAATTGAAAGCAATTGTTTTGCGATTTCTTTTTTCATCATTGTCCACCATCCCATTCCTGTTTTAACCGCTTATATGCCGCATACGGATCATGCGCTTTTGTGATGCTTCGTCCGATGACGATATAATTTGTTCCGAGCTGTTTCGCCTGATTAGGTGTGACGATGCGCACTTGGTCGTCCGCTTGATCGTCCGCAAAGCGAATGCCTGGGGTGACAGTGATAAACGACGTTCCGAAAGTTGCGCGAAGAAGCGGCACTTCTTTTGCGGAACAAACGACGCCGTCAAGCCCGCTATTGTATGCGAGCGTAGCGTAATGAAGTACTGTTTCATTCATCGTACGGTCAATCAACAATTCATCGTGAAGCATTCGTTCGCTTGTGCTCGTTAGCTGCGTCACCGCAATACAGCGCGGACGCTTCATTCTAGGTGGCGTCCCCTCTTCTAATCCTTCGATCGCTGCGCGCATCATCGTGCTTCCTCCCGATGCATGAACGTTTACTAAATCGACACCTAATTTCGCCAAGCCTTTCATCGCCCGTTTTACTGTATGTGGAATATCATGAAGCTTTAAATCTAAAAAAATATCATGTCCACGCTGTTTTAATTCGTCGATAATCGTTGGACCTTCTTGAAAATATAGCTCCATGCCAACTTTGACAAACAACGACGTATCGGAAAATAGCTGTAAAAACGCCTGCACTTCCTCCTTTGATGAAAAATCAAGCGCCACAATAAACGGTTTGTCCATTGTTCCAGCTCCTTCCCGTACATTCCGAAATATGATGAATGCCAAGTTCGTCTAAAAGTGGTGGCAGATCGCGAATAATATTTGGACAAACGTACGGATCGATAAAATTGGCTGTTCCGATCGCGACCGCGCTCGCACCAGCGTAAAAAAACTCAATCACATCTTCCGCACTTTGAATGCCGCCCATGCCGATAATCGGAAGCGATACCGCTTGGCTTACTTCATAAATCATTCGCAGTGCAATCGGCTTAATCGCTGGACCGGATAATCCACCTGTTCGATTCGCTAAAATCGGCTTTGCTGTTTTAATGTCAATACGCATACCTAATAGCGTATTAATCATCGTCAATCCGTCCGCTCCTGCTTGTTCAATTGCTTTCGCCATCGCAACGATGTTTGTCACATTTGGCGATAGTTTCACATACACAGGCACAGCAGACACTTCTTTTACCGCCCGCGTCAGCTCGGCGGCAATGTCTGGCACAGTGCCGAAAGCCATGCCGCCTTGTTTTACATTTGGGCATGAAATATTTAACTCGAGGGCATGAACGTTGGGCGCTTTTGATATGCGCTTGGCGACTTCCACATATTCTTCTACCGTTGAACCAGCAATATTGGCGATAATTGGTACGTCGTATTGCGCTAACCACGGGAGTTCTTCAGCTAGCACTTTGTCTACACCGGGATTTTGCAGTCCGATCGCATTTAACATGCCGCTTGGCGTCTCGGCGACGCGCGGCGTCGGATTGCCGAAGCGCGTTTCAAGCGTCGTCGCTTTAATCATCATTGCTCCAAGGACGCTTAAATCGTAAAATTTTGCGTATTCCCGTCCGAATCCGAAACAGCCCGATGCAGGCATAATCGGATTTTTTAATGAAAGTCCGGGCAATTCAACTGCTAATCGGTTCATAGCACGACCTCCCCCGCTCGAAATACCGGCCCGTCGCTACATACTTTTTTATATGCTGTTTCGCTATGCGGCACGCGGCATACGCATGCGAAACAAGCGCCGACGCCACAGCCCATCCGTTCTTCTAATGACAAATATAGCTCTTTATGCGGAAATTGTTGTTGTAATGCTTCTAACATCGGCTTCGGTCCGCACGCATATAGCACATCAAACGAAAGGGCATGATGTTGAATTACGTCAGTAACAAATCCTTTCATGCCGTATGAACCGTCTACGGTGGCGACGTACGTCTTGCCGAACGAAGCAAATCGTTGCTCGTAAAAGACGACATCTTTCGTTTGAAAGCCGAGCACGATCGTCACACATACGCCGTTATTTACTAATTGCTTGGCTAATTCATATAATGGCGGCACCCCGATGCCGCCGCCGACAAGGAGGGCGCGTTGTCCGCTAGAAAGGGCGGAAAGCGGAAATCCGTTTCCGAGCGGTCCTAGCACATCGAGCGTCTCCCCAAGCTGTTTTTGCGAAAGGAGCGTCGTACCTGCTCCTTCCGCACGGTAAACGATCGTACATTCGCCCGCTTCTTGATTGATGTCGCAAAGGCTAAGTGGACGGCGTAGCAGCGGTGCAAAGTTTGCCACTTTCACATGTACAAATTGCCCAGGCGTACGCATGCGCTGAACGAGCGAACCGACGAGCGTCAATTCATAAATGCCTTTTGCGATTTGTATATTGGATATGATTGTCATATTTTCCTTCATACGCCCACCTTCTTCTCTGCCATCGCTGTTGTCGAAAACGTCATCGCTTCTAAGACGAGAAGCATCGCTTTCGCTGTATCGAGCGACGTTAAACAAGGAATGCCGTTTTCCACCGCTTCACGACGAATACGGAAGCCATCGCTTTCTGTTTCCTTTCCTTTTGTTAATGTGTTAATGACGACTTGCGCTTCGCCTTGACGAATCACATCAAGAATGTTCGGTGTGCCCATATGAATTTTCTCGACGACAGTTACCGGAATGTTCGCTTCCCGTAACGTTTGTGCGGTGCCGTTTGTCGCAAGCAGCTGGTAACCGATATTGTAAAAGCGACGCGCAATGTCGATCGCCTCTTCTTTATCTTTATCGGCAATGGTCAATAAGACAGCTCCATACGGACGAATGTGAATGCCTGAAGCAACAAGCCCTTTATAAAGCGCCTTCGCAAACGTGTCATCTTTTCCGATCACTTCGCCCGTCGATTTCATTTCTGGACCGAGCGAAATATCAACGTTGCGCAACTTCGCGAATGAAAAGACAGGTGCTTTCACATATACACCTTCGCTTTCTTCTTTCAATCCGGTGTAGTAGCCAAGCTCTTTTAACTTTGTACCTAAAATGACTTTTGTCGCAATATTCGCCATCGGGACGTTCGTAATTTTACTTAAAAATGGAACGGTGCGGCTTGAACGTGGATTCACTTCTAACACGTACACATCACCGTCATATAACACGAACTGAATGTTCAACAAGCCAACGATGCGCAATCCTTTCGCAAGCCGAATCGTGTAGTCAACAATTTTTTGCTGGGTGTCTTTTGTTAACGTTTGCGGTGGATAAACCGCGATCGAATCGCCCGAATGAACACCAGCGCGCTCAATATGTTCCATAATGCCTGGAATGAATACATCTTCTCCGTCGGAAATTGCATCGACTTCAATTTCTTTTCCGATTAAATAACGGTCAATTAGTACTGGATGTTGCGGATTCACTTTCACGGCGTGCTCCATATAATGTAGCAGCTCTTCTTTTTTATAGACGATTTCCATCGCCCGACCGCCGAGCACATACGACGGGCGCACGAGAACAGGATAGCCGATGTGTTCAGCGATGCGTACCGCTTCTTCAACGGAAAACGCTGTTTTTCCTTTCGGCTGTGGAATGCCGAGTTGCGCAAGCGTTCGTTCAAATTTGTCGCGGTTTTCGGCACGATCTAAATCTTCAAGCGACGTGCCGAGGATACGAACGCCGCGCGCAGCTAATTCCGCTGCTAAATTGATCGCTGTTTGACCGCCAAATTGAACGATGACGCCGATCGGCTGTTCTAAATCGATGATGTGCATCACATCTTCAATCGTTAACGGTTCAAAGTATAGCTTATCGGAAATGCTAAAGTCGGTCGATACCGTCTCTGGATTGTTGTTAATAATGATCGCTTCATATCCCGCTTCTTTAATCGCCCATACACAATGAACGGTCGCGTAGTCAAACTCGATTCCTTGCCCGATGCGAATCGGACCAGAGCCAAGGACGACGACACTTTCGCGCGGCGTAACGAGCGATTCGTTTTCTTCTTCATATGTGCTGTAATAATACGGCGTTTCGGATTCAAATTCCGCGGCACACGTATCGACCATTTTATACACAGGCATCAAGCGAGCGCGTTTACGTATCTCATAGACGTCGCGTTCGGTCATTTGCCAGCATTTCGCAATCGCCACATCAGAAAAGCCCATTTCTTTTGCTTTTTTTAGTACGTCTATATTGCCAACATGTTCACGTAAAACGGATTCGTACTGTACGATGCTCGCAATTTTCGTTAAAAAGAACGGGTCGATTTGGCTCCATGCATGCACTTGTTCGACCGTTACTCCACGCCGAAACGCTTCGGCGATGTAAAATAGACGCTCATCCCCCGCTTTTCGAATGCGCTTTTGCAGCAATGCGTCATCGACTTGTTCTTTTAACTCGAGATGATATACGTTCGTTTCAAGCGAGCGTACCGCTTTTAATAGCGACTGTTCAAACGTGCGCCCGATCGCCATTACTTCTCCTGTCGCTTTCATTTGCGTACCGAGATGGCGGTTCGCTGATTCAAATTTATCAAACGGAAAGCGCGGAATTTTTGTGACGACGTAATCAAGCGTTGGCTCAAAGCAAGCGTACGTTTTTCCTGTGACCGGATTCATCATTTCATCAAGCGTTAAACCGACCGCAATTTTTGCGGCGAGTTTCGCAATCGGATACCCCGTTGCTTTCGATGCAAGCGCCGATGAGCGACTGACGCGCGGATTCACTTCAATGACGTAATATTGGAAACTGTGCGGATCAAGGGCGAGCTGCACGTTGCAGCCCCCTTCAATGCCGAGCGCCCGAATAATGCGAAGCGAGGCGTTTCGCAATAGCTGATATTCACGATCACTTAACGTTTGGCTTGGAGCAACGACGATCGAATCGCCCGTATGAATGCCAACAGGGTCAATATTTTCCATATTACAGACGACGATCGCATTGTCTTTCGCATCGCGCATCACTTCATATTCAATTTCTTTATAGCCTGCGATACTTTTTTCTAATAAACATTGATGCACGGGGCTCATTTTTAACCCGCTTGAAACAATGTCGACAAGCTCTTCTTCGTTCGTACAAATGCCTCCACCTGTTCCACCGAGCGTAAATGCTGGGCGAACGATGACCGGATATCCGATTTGTTTGACGAACGCATACGCTTCTTGCAAACTATGCACGATCGCGCTTTCCGGCACCGGTTCGCCAAGTTCGTTCATAAGCGCGCGAAATTGTTCGCGGTCTTCTGCTTTTTCAATCGCTTCTAATTTCGTGCCGAGAATTTCAACGCCGCACTCTTCAAGCACCCCCGCTTTTGCTAATTCGACGGCTAAGTTTAACCCCGTCTGTCCGCCAAGCGTCGGCAAAATGGCATCGGGCCGTTCTTTTCGAATGACGCGGGCGACAAATTCAAGTGTTAACGGCTCCATATATACTTTGTCGGCAATTTGTGTATCGGTCATAATTGTTGCTGGATTGGAGTTGACGAGAATGACTTTATATCCTTCTTCTTTTAATGCTAAACATGCTTGCGTTCCTGCATAATCAAACTCCGCTGCCTGCCCGATGACGATCGGTCCAGAACCGATGACGAGAATCGTTTCAATATCTTGACGTTTAGGCATGAACGACACCTCTTTCTTTTTTAAACTGTTCAATCATCGCGATAAAATCATCGAATAAATGGTTGGCATCTTCTGGACCTGGCGACGCTTCCGGATGATATTGCACCGTAAACGCAGGAACATCTTTATGACGAAGCCCTTCAATTGTTCCGTCGTTTAATGCGATATGCGTCACTTCTAATCGCGTATGAACGAGCGACTGTTCTGTAACCGTATAACCGTGATTTTGTGAAGTGATCGCTACTTTTCCTGTTTCAATATGTTTCACCGGATGATTTGAGCCGCGATGACCGAACTTCATTTTTTCCGTATTTGCTCCGCAGGCGAGCGCAAACAGTTGATGACCAAGACAAATCCCAAAAAGCGGAACGTGACCAAGTATGTTTTGAATCATGTCAATGGCTTCTGGTACATCTTTCGGATCCCCTGGTCCGTTTGATAACATAACGCCGTCGGGATGAAGTTGTAACACATCTTCTGCTGTTGCGTTATATGGTAATACGATAACGTCGCAATGACGTTTATTTAGTTCGCGCAAAATGCCGTGCTTCATACCGAAGTCGATTAAAACGACGCGATGGCCGCGCCCTGGGCTAGCGTATGGGCTTTTTGTCGATACGCGCTTCACTTGATCGCGCGCAAGTTCCGTATCTTTTAAATAAGCAACCGCCTCGGAAACGGACACGTCCATGTCGCAAATCATTCCTTTCAACGTGCCGTATTGACGAATGATGCGCGTCAGTTTCCGTGTATCAACACCGGCTAACCCCGGAATGTTTTTTATGCGCAAATATTCGTCAATCGTCATTTCGCTTCGCCAATTGGACGGAGATGCGCACGCTTCTTTTACGATAAAACCGAACACATGCGGTTCGATTGATTCGAAGTCGTCGCGGTTGATGCCGTAGTTTCCGATCAAAGGATACGTCATCGCCACGATTTGTCCGCAATACGACGGGTCGGTTAAAATTTCTTGATATCCTGTCATACCGGTGTTAAAAACAACTTCACCGGTTGTTTGTCGTTCACTTCCAAACGCTTCGCCAACAAAGCGTGTACCATCTTCTAAAATAAGTTGTCGTTTCATCGCTCTCTTCCTTTCTGCCAAACAATTTTTCCATCTACAACCGTCATCGTCGGCCATCCTTTACACGTCCAACCTGCAAACGGCGTGTTTTTTCCTTTTGAAGCAAATGTATGCGGATCAATGGCTTGTTCGGTATGTAAATCGATGACGACTACGTCTGCTTTCGCGCCAACTTTTAATTCACCACCGTCAATGCGAAACGTCTCCGCTGGCTTTTTTGAAAGCCAATCGACGAGCTGTTTTAACGTGCATATCCCTTTTTCAACAAGATGCGTATATAAAAGCGGAAAGGCGGTTTCTAATCCGACGATGCCAAACGGAGCAAGTACCATCCCTTCGCGTTTTTCTTCTTCTGTATGCGGGGCATGATCGGTTGCGATAAAATCAATCGTTCCATCAAGCAACCCTTCGATTAACGCTTGTTGATCTTCTTTCGCTCGCAACGGTGGATTCATTTTAAAGTTGGCGTCTAACGCATGAATATCTTCGTCGCAAAGCAGTAAATGGTGCGGGGTCACTTCAGCAGTGACGCGAATGCCTGCTTGCTTCGCCTCACGCACGATGCGCACCGATTGCTTCGTGCTTATATGGCAAACGTGGTAGTGACATCCTGTTGCCTCCGCTAACAACACATCGCGGGCAATATGCACCGCTTCAGAAACGGAAGGAATGCCTAAAAGCCCATGCCGCTTCGCAAATGATCCGTCATGCACGCATCCTTTATACGCCAACGTTTCGTCTTCACAATGTGCGACAATCGGCATATCGAGAGAAGCGGCTTGTTTCATCGCCTCATACATCATGCGCGCGCTTTGCACGCCAACACCATCATCTGTAAATGCAAACGCCCCCGCTTCTTTTAAGGCAGCAAAATCAACGAGCTGTTTTCCTGCTTGACGTATCGTAATTGAAGCGTATGGCAACACGCGCACATACGCTGTTTCACGAATGCGGTTGACGAGCCATTCCATTTGTTGTTTCGTATCGGGTACAGGTTTTGTATTCGGCATCGCTGCAATCGTCGTAAATCCACCTTTGGCAGCAGCAAGCGTACCTGTGGCAATCGTTTCTTTATGTTCCCCACCCGGTTCGCGCAAATGAACGTGTACGTCGATAAATCCCGGCGCGACAAACTGTTCACACACGTCGATCACCTCGTCATTATCGCTTGCAGCGATGTGAGGTGCGATTTGAACGATGCGCCCGTCGTCAATTTTTATATCGGCTAACGTCAGCTCTCCTTGTTCATTAAGCAAGCGTGCACGTTGGAAAATGATAGCCATGTTTTGTTCCCCCTTTTTGTATTGCTCGTTTTAATACAGCCATGCGCACGTATACGCCGTTTTCCATTTGTTTAAAAATGCGTGAACGCTCACATTCGACGAGCTCGCTTGCGATTTCGACGTCGCGATTCACTGGGGCTGGATGTAAAATGATGCTCGTTTTTTTCATTTGTTTTTCTCGCGCGATCGTTAAGCCGTATTGCTCGTGATATTGCTCTTTCGTCCATCCCATTTTTTCGTCGTGCCGCTCATGTTGAATGCGAAGAAGCATGATCACATCTGCCTCTTTTACGGCTGTATCGAAGTCGACGTACGTGCCATACGGATTCGTCATATCATGCCACTCAGGCGGGCTACAAAAGAGGACGTTTGCACCGAGCCTTGTTAATATTTCAGCATTGGAACGTGCTACTCGGCTATGACGAATGTCACCGACAATCGCGATATGAAGCCCAATAAATGTGCCAAACTGTTGACGGATCGTCATTAAATCAAGTAGCGATTGGGTCGGATGATGACCGCACCCGTCACCGGCGTTAATGATTGGGATATGAATCGTGTCGCGAAGTGAGTCAAAGTAATGATCAGATGGGTGGCGAATGACGACTGCTTCCACACCGATCGCTTGCAACGTCCGAATCGTATCGTACAACGTTTCGCCTTTTTGGACGCTCGACATGTCTGCATCAAACGGAATGACTTCAAGCCCAAGTTTTCGTTCCGCTATTTCAAAGCTACATTTTGTGCGCGTGCTCGGCTCAAAAAATAAGTTGGCAACAAATGTTTGTTTGTTCACTCGCCACGTCTCTCCGTGCGCAAATCGTTCCGCTTCATGCAAAATGGCAAGCACTTCATCAACCGATAACTCTGTTAACGTAAGTAAATGCATATAAACTCCTCCTTTTTAGTAAAAAAACACCTTGCCGAGCGAGGCAAGGTGTTTAAAAGCACGAGGAAAACATATGTCCTCCTCTATCACACCTTTGTAAGCCTCGCTGGACTTCTTTTAAAAGGTGTGTTATGCGACGTCATGTTTTTGTTCAAATACGCTATCCGACACTTTCGGGCGACCTGGCAAAATGAGGTTTAACACAATACCTGTGATGGCTGCAAGCGCCATACCGTGCACTTCAAATTGTTCTGATATTTTGACAACGGCATCCCCGATGCCAATGACGAGAATAACAGATGAAATGACTAAGTTTCGTTTATCTCCAAAGTCGATTTTACTATCGACAAGCATGCGTAAACCAGAAGAAGCGATAATTCCAAACAACAAGATGGACACCCCGCCCATGACCGGCGTCGGAATGGAGCTAATGAGGGCTGTCACTTTACCGAGAAATCCGAACGCGATCGCAAGGACAGCCGCACCAGCTAACACGTACACACTATATACGCGCGTAATCGCTAATACACCGATATTTTCGCCGTATGTCGTCTTCGGCGGACCGCCGATGAGCGCGGAAATCATCGTCGCTAATCCGTCACCGAAAATGGAGCGATGTAAACCTGGTTGTTTAATGTAGTCGCGCCCAACGACTTTGCTTAATACGAGCTGATGACCGATATGTTCAGATAATGTCACAATCGCTACAGGTACCATCAAAAGCACAATATCGAGCGTCACACGCACGTCATAATGAGCGAACGGCAACAAGAAATCAGGCATCTCAAGCCATTTTGCTTTTGCCACCCCTGATAAATCGACGACACCGACAGCTAACGCGTACACGTAACCGACAATAATGCCCATAAGGACAGGCACAAGGCTAAACATTCCTCGCGATAAAATCGAGAACATAATTGTTGCGGCAAGCGTCACAACCGCAACAGAAAAGTGCGTCAAGCTATATTTTCCGTCTGGACCGTTCATCGCCATGCTGACGGCGACGTTTGCTAATCCTAAGCCGATAACGATAATGACTGGACCGACAACGATCGGCGGAAGTAAATTCATGATCCAACGATACCCTGCTTTTTTAATTGCTAAAGCGACGATTCCATATACGAGCCCGGCTAAAAAGCTGCCGATCATCGCCGCACCCGGACCACCAGCTGCTTTGGCTGCAATAATCGGCGTAATAAACGCAAACGATGAACCGAGATACGCAGGGACTTGCCATTTTGTGACGATTAAAAAGGCGAGTGTGCCGAGTCCGCTTGAAATGAGCGCCATCGCTGGACTTAATCCGACTAAATACGGCACTAAAATCGTTGCACCAAACATCGCAAATAAATGTTGTAAACTAAGTGTAACAAGCTGCCCAAAAGAAGGGACATCTTTCACGTCTAATACTGGTTTGTTCATCTTCTCTCTCCCTTTCTTTTTATAAAAAACCCTCTTTGTCCGTACGAAGGCACAAAGAGGGTGTAGGAAACGAATCCCCTTTGTCAGCCTCGCTGGACTGCCTTTAAAAAGGGTGCTTTATTCATGTATGCTGACTTGATCGATGTCGTCTACTTCTTTTAGCTCGACGACGATCATTTCCGAGCTGGACGTCGGAATGTTTTTGCCGACGAAATCAGCGCGAATTGGCAATTCACGATGACCGCGATCAACGAGCACAGCTAATTGAATTTGCGCCGGACGCCCAAGATCCATCACGGCATCCATTGCCGCGCGCACCGTTCGGCCTGTAAATAATACGTCATCAACTAAAATGACTTTTTGATTCGTAACGGAAAACGGGATGTCCGTTCCTTTCACAAGCGGTTCGCGATCGTCCGTTTTTACCGTTAAATCATCGCGATATAACGTAATATCTAACTCGCCAACAGGAATTGATGTTCCTTCAATTTGTTCAATGCGTTCGGCTAATCGTTTTGCTAAGTAAATGCCGCGCGTCTTAATGCCGATGAGCACACAGCCATCAATCCCTTTATTGCGCTCAATAATTTCGTGAGCAATGCGCGTCAATGCGCGTCGAATCGCTTGTTCATCTAATACGATCGCTTTTTGCATCGTTTCACCTCCAGACAAAAAACCCCCTCACCGTTTGGCGAGAGGGTACATGTAGGAATACGTCACCTAGATCCGACACCTTCTCAGCCTCACGGGACTGAACTTAAAGGTCCTTGTTCACTTGAGTTCATTTTACGTTTCCTTATTTCGTTTGTCAACGATTATTTCGCAACATGTCGAGCAATCGTTCAAATTCATGAGGAATCGGGGCTTCAAACTGCAAATATTCGTCTGTGCGCGGGTGATGAAACCCTAATACGCCAGCATGAAGTGCTTGTCCGTCAATCGGTAACGTTTTGCGCGGACCGTATTTCGGATCACCCGCAAGCGGATAGCCGATATATTTCATATGGACGCGAATTTGATGCGTTCGCCCAGTTTCGAGTTGACACTCCACAAACGTATAATGTTCAAATCGTTCGAGGACGCGAAAGTGCGTCACCGCTTCTTTTCCGTTTTCAACAACGGCCATGCTTTGCCGATCGCGTGGGTCGCGCCCGATCGGCGCATCAATTGTCCCGTAATCATGTGGAATGACGCCGTGAACGATTGCAACATATTTGCGCGTCACCGTTTTGTTTACAAGTTGATTAACAAGCGACTCGTGCGCCAAATCATTTTTTGCGATCATTAATAAACCAGACGTATCTTTATCGATGCGATGGACAATGCCTGGGCGCAATACACCGTTAATGCCTGAAAGGTCTTGACAATGAGCAAGCAATGCGTTGACAAGCGTCCCATGCATATGTCCCGGCGCTGGATGAACGACCATGCCGCGCGGCTTATTGACAACTAGCACGTCCGCATCTTCGTAATAAATGTCAAGCGGAATTGGCTCCGGTTCTACATCTAACGGCTCCGGATCAGGAATGAAAATGACCACTTCGTCGTCGATATGGCATTTGTAGTTCGGTTTCACTGCTTTGCCGTTGACGAGCACATGCCCTTCTTTTAACCATTGTTGTACTTGAGAACGCGACCATTGTTCATTTAGTTCGGCAATCACTTTATCAATGCGTTCCCCGTCATGTTGTTCTTCAATCGTGAGTTGAATTTGCTCCATCACTCATTCCCTTTCGTTGTTTTTCTTCGATCCATGTATAAATAAACATGAGCGCAACACCGATCGTTAATGCTGCATCGGCGACGTTAAAAATCGGAAAGCTATAATTGAAAATATACGTATGCACAAAGTCGACGACTTCTTTTCGAAACACGCGATCAATAAAGTTACCGAGGGCACCGCCAAGCATTAGTCCAAGGGCGATGCCAAATAGTCGCTGCGTCGGCTGCAATCGTTGAATGTATATGACGATGCCGACCACGACGACGATGGTAATTAAGTAAAATAACCAAAATTGTCCTTGCAACATGCCCCATGCCGCCCCACGATTGCGATGCGACGTCATGTATAACACGTTTTCAATAATTGGAATGCTTTCGCCTAACTCCATATAGCGAACGACAAGCCATTTCGTCCATTGGTCGATCAATATAACGACAAAAGCAAGCAAATAATATACCATTGTACCCCTCCAGCGCAAAGTTCTTTTCCATCTTACCATAAAACAATCCCCCTTAAAAGCGAAGGGGGATGGGTATTATTGCTTGACAATTGTCGCACAACGTGGACATAGTTCTGGGTAGTCTTCATCTTCTCCTACTGTTGGTGTGACAACCCAGCAGCGCGCGCACGTTTTTCCTTCAGCTTGTTTGACGACAATCGCTGTTTTTGTAAATGTTTGCGCCTCGCTCGGTGCTTCTGTAAATGCGCCACCAATTGAAAACGCTGAAACGATTAATAGCTGTTTCATATCTTCTTCAATCGAATCGATGAGCGCTTTCGTTTCATCGGTCGGATATAAAATGACATGCGCAGTAAGCGACTTACCGATCAGTTTTTCGTTGCGCGCCACTTCTAGTGCTTTTAATACTTCATCGCGCAGTTCCATAAACGCATTCCATTTTTTAACGATGCGATCTGCATCATCAATATGCACTGCTTCTGGCATATCGACAAGCTGCACGCTTTCTTCTTTGACGTGCGGAATGTACGACCATACTTCATCTGCTGTATGCGGTAAAATTGGCGCAACAAGTTTTGTTAGCGCAACAAGCGTTTCATACAACACCGTTTGAATCGAGCGACGTTCATGATTGTTTGCCGCTTCGATGTACAATACGTCTTTCGAGAAGTCGAAATAAAATGCGCTTAAATCAACGGTACAGAAGTTGTTTACTTCATGATAAATCGTCGCAAATTCATACGTTTCATACGCTTGTTTTACTTTTTCAATTAAGCGATTCAGTTTAATGAGCATATAGCGGTCGACTTCGCGCAATTGATCGATCGCTACCGTATGTTCCGCAGGATTGAAATCGAATAAGTTACCGAGCATAAAGCGGAACGTGTTGCGAATTTTACGATACACTTCTGCAACCTGTTTTAAAATGTTGTCTGAAATGCGCACGTCTGCTTGATAGTCAACAGAAGCAACCCAAAGACGCAAAATGTCGGCGCCGAGCTGCTCCATTACTTTCGCAGGCACGACGACGTTGCCGAGCGACTTGCTCATTTTTCGTCCTTCGCCATCTAACACGAATCCGTGGCTTAATACCCCTTTATACGGTGCTTTTCCGGTGACGGCAACTGCGGTTGAAAGCGACGAGTTAAACCAGCCGCGATATTGGTCGGATCCTTCTAAATAAAGGTCGGCCGGACGTTGTAAATCGTCACGTTCTTCCAATACCGCTTGATGAGAAGAACCTGAGTCGAACCATACGTCCATAATGTCCGTTTCTTTCGTAAACCGTCCATTCGGGCTACCTGGATGCGTAAACCCTTCTGGAAGTAAATCTTTCGCTTCACGTTCAAACCAAACGTTTGAACCGTATTGGCGGAACAAGTTCGATACGTGTTCAATCGTTTCATCTGTAATAATCGGCTCGCCGTTTTCCGCATAAAAGACTGGGATTGGTACTCCCCATGCGCGTTGGCGCGAAATACACCAGTCGCCGCGATCACGAATCATATTATGGATACGAATTTCACCCCATGCTGGCACCCATTTTGTTTCTTCAACCGCTTGTAACAATTGATCACGAATTTTATCAATGGACGCAAACCACTGGGCTGTCGCACGGAAAATCGTCGGCTGCTTCGTCCGCCAGTCGTGCGGGTACGAGTGTGTAATAAACGATAGTTTTAACAGGGCGCCTACTTCTTGTAGCTTTTCTGTAATCGCTTTGTTCGCCTCATCGTAAAACATGCCGGAAAATCCTGGCGCTTCTTCTGTCATATAGCCGCGCTCATCAACAGGGCAAAGCACACCTAAGCCGTATTTTTGCCCGACGATAAAGTCGTCTTCCCCGTGTCCTGGTGCCGTATGAACGCAACCTGTTCCGGTGTCTGTTGTGACGTGTTCGCCACAAATGACGAGCGAATCGCGGTCGTAAAACGGATGTTTCGCAACGACGTATTCAAGTTCGCTTCCTTTTACTGTTTTTAATACAGCAACATGTTCCCAGCCCATTTCTTTTTGCACCGATTGTAATAACTCGGATGCAACGACATATTTGCCACCGTCTGCCTCAACAACGCTATATTGCAACTGTGGATGAACAGCGATGCCTAAGTTCGCTGGAATGGTCCATGGTGTCGTCGTCCAAATGACAATTTTTTCATCGCCATCAAGCACCCCTTTGCCGTCTTTGACAGGGAATGCAACGTAAATCGATGGAGAGCGTTTATCTTTATATTCGATTTCGGCTTCGGCAAGCGCCGATTCGCTTGATGGCGACCAATAAACAGGTTTTAATCCTTTATAAATCAATCCTTTTTTCGCCATTTGACCGAATACTTTAATTTGTTGTGCTTCATATTCTGGCGTTAACGTAATGTAAGGATTGTCCCAATCGCCGCGCACACCAAGTCGTTTAAATTGCTCGCGCTGGCGGTCAATTTGCTCGTACGCATATTGCTCACATAGCTTACGAAACTCCGCAACACTCATTTCTTTCCGATTGACGCCTTTATTTTTCGTCAGCGCCGTTTCAATTGGCAAACCGTGCGTATCCCATCCTGGTACGTACGGGGCACAATAACCGCTCATTGATTTATAGCGCACGATAAAGTCTTTTAAAATTTTATTGAGCGCATGACCCATATGAATATCACCGTTCGCATACGGCGGGCCGTCATGCAGCACAAACAGAGGACGATCTTTCGTGCGCTCTTGCACTTTACGATAAATGTCCATTTCTTCCCATTTCGCTTGCATTTGTGGTTCCCGTTGCGGAAGATTTCCACGCATCGGGAAATCAGTCTTTGGCATAAGTAACGTATCTTTGTAATCCATCATGTGACCTCCTTTTATGTAAATAAAAAAACCTCCTCATGCCCAAAAGGGACGAGAAGGTCTCGCGGTACCACCCTTATTGACTATGTAAACATAGCCCACTCGACATTCGTAACGGGAATGACGCGCCGTGGCCTACTATTCGTTCAGCACGGAACTCCGGGGTGATGTTCATTCTTTCGCTTATGCCGAGCTTCCACCGCCCTCGGCTCGCTGAAATAAGCTGATGAAAGAACTACTGTCCCCTTCATCGTTTTTGCGATATAACTGTATTCGATATTATAGGCAATAACCATGTCGTCCGTCAAGACTCGGTTATTTCTTGCACCGCTTCATCGTCAAGCTTGTAATCTAATAAATGATCCCAATCGCCGTTGTTTAACATATCGAGCTGTGCTTCAATTAACATTTTAAAACGATTGCGGAACACTTTCGCTTGACGTTTTAACTCTTCAACTTCCATCGCAATTTTCCGCGTTTTAGCGAGCGCTTCGCTAATGATGCGATCTGCGTTTTTCTCCGCCTCTTTGATGATGAGCTTCGCTTCTTTTTGCGCGTTTCGCTTCACTTCTTCTGCTGTTTCCTGGGCGATTAAAATCGATTTATTTAACGTTTCTTCAATATTTGTAAAGTAGTTGAGCCGCTCTGTCAGCTCTTTTACTTTTTCTTCAAGCTGTTTTTTTTCACGCAAGATCATTTCATAATCTTTAATGACTTGATCTAAAAACTCATTTACTTCATCTTCATCATATCCGCGAAAGCCTCGGCTAAATTCTTTATTATGAATATCTAACGGCGTTAACGGCATGTAGCCCACCTCCATCTTATGTACGTACCGTATGTTTCGACATGTTTTGCGAAAATCCTGCTTTTATTTTGCTTTTTCGACAACGATGCGCCATTTTTCTTTTTTTGTTTGCCCAACAACCGCTTGCAGTCGGCAGCGGCCATAGCCGCGCAACGAAAGCAAATCCCCTTCTTGACACTCCATATGGGCTTGGTCGACGGTTTTCCAATTTACTTTTGCATAGTTTTGAGTAATGAGCGCTTGCGCTTTTTGACGCGATATTCGGAAACATTGTGCTAAAATCGCATCAAGTCTCAAAGAAGAAACAGTAAACGTTTCTTCCTCCCATTCTTCTTTCACAGCAAGAAGTTGCGAAAGTGGTTGTTCTTCTAACGATACTTTTGCTTTTCCAATCGCTGTGACGTTCATTTTTACAAACGGTGCAATTTCTTTGGCAACGACAAATTGAATGACATCATCAACGATGACGATGTCGCCAAACTTTTCACGCTTCACACCGAGTGACAAAAGGGCACCGAGCACGTCACGATGCCCGAGCGTCACAAATTTTTTCGGATAGCGAACGGAAAACAACGATAGTTGAAAATCATATTCATTCGGTTGCAAGTACGGCGGATATAATAGCGCACGCTTTCGTTCAACAAATGATGAACCGCCAAAAAAAGCAACGTGCACCTCGTCGTTGTTGCCGACAATCGAGCGGACGATTTGTTGTTCGCGCGGAGTTAAAAAGTCCGTGAGTTTCGGAGCATACTGTTCCGTCGCAAGCCGCTTCCATTCGCACACGAGATCAATAAAATGATGCTCTTCTTTTCGAAAATGTTGATAAATATCCATTACAATCCTCTACTTACCATATCGATTAATCCGTAAACACCTGCCGTCGCAAAGCGTAGCACAAGCAAGGCGACGATCGGGGAAATGTCGATCATGCCAATTGGCGGAATAAAGCGACGAAACGGCTCTAAATATGGCTCGCAAATACTAGCAAAAAATTGTCCTACTTTCGTTTCACGCGCATTTGGAAACCAAGACATTAAAATGTAAACAATAATCGCATACGAGTATACTTGAATCACTGTTGCTACAAAGTTTGCTATTTGATACACATTTACCACCTCTTTATTGTCGGTTCATCATCAGAAACAATCGAAATCGAGCCGCTCACATCGACGTTATCTGGCGTGCATAAAAAAATGGTCGCCCCGACTTGTTGAATGTCTCCGCCTATTGCATATACCGTTCCGCTTAAAAAGTCGACGATGCGCCGCGCTTGATCGCGGTCGACACGATGGACGTTGACGACAACGGCACGTCGATTTTTTAAATGGTCGGCAATTTCTTGCACTTCTGCGTAAGCACGCGGCTCAAATAAAACGAGCTTGGACGATTTTTGCACGCTTTGTAAACTGACGACGTTTTGCTTTTGTTCGGCTTTTTGTTGTTGGGTAACTTCTTCTTGCTCGTATTCATCCTCTTCCCATTTTTCTTCATCTAAATCAAAAAAGTCGCGAATTTTTTTCACAAATCCCATCATTCCACCTCCTCTTCACCGACGGTATTGTCAAAAGTTTTAAATACATACCCTAAGTTTTTATTGATTTTATGCGG
>NZ_JBTZSY010000042.1:0-18839 GCF_054815885.1 Anoxybacillus sp. TBDG-1 | reverse complement strand
ACTTTGTAAAGAATTGTAGATGCTTTATAAAGTTTTGTAAGTTTTCTGTAACGGAAGAAAGTGGGCATATTGAAAGTTCAAGATGTGTCTATCCGTTTCGGTGGTGTGTTAGCGCTTGATTCTGTTTCTTTTGAAGTAACAGAAGGGGAAATTTTTTCCCTAATCGGTCCAAATGGAGCGGGAAAAACGAGTATGTTGAATTGCATTAGCGGTTTGTACAAACCGACAGAAGGAGACATTTTCTTCAAAGGGGAGCGCATTACGCATGTCAAACCACATAAACGCGCTGCTTTAGGTATTGCACGGGCGTTTCAAAACATTGAATTGTTTCCTCACTTATCTGTTTTGGACAATCTTATGCTCGGCAGACACGTGCGCATGAAAACTGGAGTGCTTGCAGGTGGATTGTACTGGGGGAAAGCACAACAGGAAGAAGTAGAGCATCGTTATAAAGTCGAGGAAGTAATCGACTTTTTGGAACTCGAACATGTGCGCAATGTGTCGGTTGGGACGCTATCATACGGTTTGCAAAAACGAGTAGAAGTCGGTCGAGCATTAGCGATGGAGCCAGATTTATTATTGCTTGATGAACCGATGGCTGGTATGAACAACGAAGAAAAAGAAGATATGGCACGGTATATTATTGATATTCACGAAGAAAAGAAGACGACGATTATTTTAATTGAGCATGATATGGGCGTTGTCATGGATTTATCTAATCATATTGCTGTATTAGATTTTGGAAAATTGATCGCGTACGGAACGCCAAAAGAAGTGCAAACAAATCCGCGCGTCATTGAAGCGTATTTAGGAGAAGAACATGCGGTGTAAAGGGGGAGTTTTATGGAACAAATGACGTTTCCACAGCTATTAACCGCTCGTGCGCGACAAAAAACAAATCAAGTCGCTCTGCGCGAAAAAGATTACGGTATTTGGAACGAATATACGTATGGTGATTACTATGCACAAGTGAAATCGTTCGCATTAGGGCTTGCTTCGCTCGGGTTTCAGCGCAGTAATAAACTAGCTATCATTGGTGATAATCGACCAGAGTGGGTATTTAGTCAACTAGCAGCCCAAAGTTTAGGAGGAATTTCCGTTGGTATTTATCAAGAATCGCTACCAAATGAATTAGCATACATTATCGACAATTGTGATGCAACATTTGTTGTTGTTGAAGATCAAGAACAAGTTGATAAGGTGCTAGAAATTGAACAGCAACTTTCAAAGGTACAACGTATTATTTACTACGATCCACGTGGTATGCGAAACTACAAGCACGATAAATTATTGTATTTTCAAGATGTGCAAGCGCTCGGTCAGCAATTTGAACAAATGTATCCGACATATTTTGAAGATGAAGTACGAAAAGGGCGCTATGATGATATTGCTATTTTATCGTACACATCTGGGACGACGGGCAATCCAAAAGGAACAGAACTTTCCTATCGCAATTTATTTGAAATGGCAAAAAACCTCGCAAAAATCGATCCACTTGACGAACAAGACGAATACCTTTCATTTTTACCGCTCGCTTGGATAGGCGAACAAATGATGACTATTTCAATGGCATTCCACTGCAACATGGTCGTGAACTTCCCAGAAGAACCTTCAACGGTGTTTGAAAATTTACGAGAGATTGGACCACACGTCATGTTTTCACCACCGCGCATTTATGAAGACATAGTTTCAAAGTTTCAAGTGCGTATTCAAGATGCAAGTTGGTTCAAGCGAAAAATGTATGAATGGTGTAAGCCGATTGGAGAAAAAGTAGCAGAAGCTCACTTTACGAAAAGCGATGTTTCATTTTGGACGAAATGTTTGTATAAACTTGCGGATTATTTCGTTTTTAGTGCCATTCGAGACCATTTTGGTTTGTTGCGCTTAAAGCGTGCATATACTGGCGGTGCCCCGCTAGGTCCAGATGTGTTTCGCTTCTTCCATAGCATTGGGGTGAATGTAAAAAGCATTTACGGTCAAACAGAAGTATCGGGAATTGCAATTGTTCATCGCGATGGAGATATTAAAGTAGATAGCGTCGGCATGCCAATCCCGGAAACAGAGGTGAAAATTTCTGAGCAAGGTGAAATTTTGTTAAAAAGCCCAAGTGTATGTTGCGGCTATTATAAAAACGAAAAAGCAACAAAAGAAACGATTGAAGATGGTTGGCTGCATACAGGGGATGCTGGTTATTTAGATGAATCAGGTCATTTGTACGTCATCGATCGTCTAAAAGATGTCATTCGTTTACAAACAGGTGAGATGTTTTCTCCGCAATTTATTGAAAATAAACTAAAATTTAGCCCATATATTCAAGAAGCGGTTGCCATTGGGCGTGATCGTCCATACGTCGTTGCCATTATTAACATCGATATGGCAAACGTTGGGCGCTGGGCTGAGAAAAATCAACTCGTTTATACGACTTATTCTGACCTCTCAGCGAAACAAGAAGTCATTCAGCTCATTCAAGAGCAAGTGAACGAGATTAATCAATCGTTGCCAGAAAAAGCGCGCGTGAAAAAGTTTGTGCTGCTTTATAAAGAGCTTGATGCGGATGACGAAGAATTAACAAGAACGAAAAAAGTACGTCGCCAATTTATTGCCAAAAAATACGCATCCCTCATTGAAGGAATGTATTCAGAAACGGATCATATTGCGGTAGAAGGAACAATTAAATATCGTGATGGCAAAGAGCAAGTCATTAAAACGACGTTAAAAGTCGTCTCGATTGATGAAGGGGAGGGAGCAGCATAAATGGCTTTTTTCTTACAAATGCTTGTAACGGGTATCGTCGTTGGGAGCGTATATGCGCTCGTTGCGCTCGGCTTTGTGCTTATTTACAAATCGAGTGATGCTATTAATTTTGCGCAAGGTGAATTTTTACTTATCGGGACGTACGTTTGTTTAACGCTTGTTGCTAGCTATAATGTTCCGTTTATTGCTGCGTTATTGCTCGCTTTAGCGTTTAGTGCGTTGCTTGGTTGGAGCGTAGAAAAAGTTGTGTTACGTCCATTCATTGGAAAACCGGTCATTTCCATGATTATGGCAACGATCGGATTGTCGAGCGTACTTGCTGGGATTGTCCATATTATTTGGGGGCATGAAACACGCGTATATCCACCGGTCTTTTCAGAAAAACCGCTGCAATTTGGAGAGGTGATTATCGCTCCTGTATACGCATGGTCGTTTGTGATTGTGATGATTTGGCTCATTATTTTCACCTTGTTTTTCAAATATTCGCGTTTCGGTATTGCGATGCGAGCGACAGCAGACGATCAACAAGCGGCTTTATCTATGGGGATTAGCGTCAAAACGATTTTTGCGATTGCATGGGCGATTGCAGCGATCGTATCAGCAGTTGGTGGGGTGCTATTAGGAAATATTAACGGAGTCAACTCTTCGCTTTCGCTCATTGGGTTAAAAGTGTTGCCTGTTGCTATTTTAGGTGGGCTTGACAGCATTCCTGGGGCGATTATTGGCGGTATTTTAATCGGTATTATCGAAAGTATGACAGGAGGATATTTAGACCCGCTTGTCGGCGGTGGCTTGAAAGAAGTGATCCCGTTTGTCATCCTTGTCATCATTTTAATGGTTAAACCTTACGGACTATTTGGAAAGAAAGAAATTGAAAGGGTGTGAAATGGTGCGAAATCCGTTTGTGATGCAATGTGGGGAATTTCATGTTGATTATAAGCAGGATATGGCGATTTGGAAAATTGCTCGTGTGCGTTGGCGTATTTTTGCTGTTGTAGCATTATTTGCGCTTTTTCCTATGGTCGCGACAGACTATGTAGTCGGTTTGGCAACATTATGCGGTATTGCAGCTATCGGGGCAATCGGACTGAATATTTTGACAGGATTTACTGGTCAAATTTCAATAGGAGTTGGCGCATTTTTAGGGGTTGGCGGTTATACATCTGCGATCTTAACGACAAAGTTAGGTCTTAGCTTTTGGCTCGCTTTTCCGCTTGCTGGACTCATTACAGCGCTTGTCGGTGCTTTGTTTGGGATTCCGTCGTTGCGCTTAAAAGGGTTATATTTAGCCATTGCAACGTTAGCAGCGCAAGTGATTATTTTGTTTGTCATTTCACGTTGGGATTCGTTAACAGGGGGGACAGCAGGGCTCGTATTAAGCCGTCCTCAAATCGGTTCGTTTACGTTTATGAGTGAAACGAGCTATTACTACTTAATGTTTGCTGTTTTACTCATCACTATTGTTTTTTCACTTAATTTATTTCGTACCCGTGTCGGACGCGCATTCATTGCAGTACGAGACCGCGATATTGCAGCGGAAGTGATGGGCATCGATTTATTTAAATATAAAGTGCTCGCCTTTTTCGTTAGCTCGTTTTTTGTCGGTATTGCTGGCGCGCTTCTTGGACATTACACGATGATTGTAAGTCCTGAATTGTACAGTATCTCTGTTTCAATTGAATACTTGGCGATGATTTTAGTTGGTGGTTTAGGAAGTGTGTTTGGTTCGCTGTATGGCGCTGTATTTATTACACTTATGCCGGTTGTTTTACGAAGCGTTGTTGATTTATTAAGCGGCACGTTTCCTGGTTTAGAAGGTTTACTTGTCGGTATGAGAGAAGTTGTCTTCGGTGTTGTGATCATTTTATTTCTCGTATATGAGCCAGATGGATTAAATAAAATTTGGTTAAACATAAAAAATTATTTCCGTCTCTGGCCATTTTCTTATACGAAGTAATATGAAGCGGAATATCCGCTTTATATATAATAAAAAACATAAGGGGGATGAAAGAATGAAGAAAAAAGGAGCGCTACTTGCTACGTTGCTTCTTGGAGCAAGCATGTTGTTCGGGTGTTCAGGAGGTGACAAAACAGCAACAGAACCAACAAAAGATACAGGGGAAGAGAAAGGAACAATTAAAATTGGTGCATTGTTTGATATTACAGGGGCAACTGGAGATGTTGGTACACCGTATGCAGAAGGAGAAAAAGCGTATATTGAATACATCAACTCAAAAGGTGGAGTAAACGGTTATAAAATTGAGCTTGTCGGTCAAGATTATGCGTACAAAATTCCAGAAGCGCAAAAGTTGTATCAAAAGTACAAGTCAAGCGACAAAGTATCCGCTATTTTAGGATGGGGAACAGCGGATACAGAAGCGTTGCGTCAACAAGTTGCAACGGATAAACTGCCATTTTTCTCAGCTTCTTATTCAGAAAATTTAAAAAATATTAAAGAAAGTCCATACAATTTCTTAACAGCCGCATCGTATTCTGATCAAGCGCGATCGGTGCTTCGTTGGATTAAAGAAAATTATGCAGGTGGCACGCCAAAAGTCGCTCTTATTTATAATGACACGGCATTTGGAAAATCGCCAATTCAAGATGCAAAAGATTTTGCGAAAGAAATTGGCGTAGAGATTGTTGATGAACAAATTGTTGACTTAAAAGCGCTTGATGCGACATCCCAACTATTGAACATGAAGAAAAAAGCACCGGATTATGCGATTATTCAACAAACATGGGGCGCGACAGCAACGATTTTAAAAGATGCGAAAAAATTAGGCATTGACACGCAATTTATTGGTTTAAACTGGACAACGGGTGAAGGATTGCTTCCGATTGCAGGAGATGCGGCAGAAGGGTTTATCGGTGTGGTGACACATGCGTTTCCATATGAAGATTTACCAGGCATGGCTGAAGTGAAAGAGTATTTAGCAAGCAAGGGTGAGAAATTGGAGGATAAAAACCAAAAGTTTATTCAAGGATGGGTGACAGCAAAAATCCTAGTAGAAGGAATCAAGCAAGCAGATGATCCAACGAGTGGTGAAGGTATTCGTCAAGGATTAGAAAAATTAAAAGATCTTGATTTAGGCGGCTTAGCTGCACCAGTTACGTTTACAGCTGACAACCATGCTGGAACAAATCAAATTCGTCTAGCAAAAGTAGAAAACGGACAGTTTAAAGTGTTTACAGACTACTTCGGATATTAAAGTGAATGAAAGGGTGTTTTCAACAGGAAGCACCCTTTCATTTTCAGAAAGGGGGAGACGAATGCTTACGTTAAACAATGTGGAAGTGATGTATAACCGCGTTATTCTCGTGTTAAAAGGTATGTCAATGGTTATTCCAGAAGGGAAAATTGTCGCTTTGCTTGGCAGCAATGGGGCAGGAAAAACGACAACGTTAAAAGCCATTTCAGGATTGTTAAAAAGCGAAGATGGGGAAGTGACCGATGGGTACATTGAGCTGTATGGGGAACGAATCGAGGGAAAAGATGCAGAAGAAATTGTGAAAAAAGGTATTTTTCAATGTATGGAAGGAAGGCGAGTGTTTGAACATTTGACGGTAGAAGAAAATTTAATTGTCGGTGCCCATACGCGAAAAGATCGTCACAACATAAAAGCAGATTTACAAAAAGTGTATCATTACTTTCCGAAACTTCATATGTTGCGCCATCAGCAAGCTGGATACTTATCGGGCGGAGAACAACAAATGTTAGCGATCGGTCGCGGGATGATGGCAAAGCCGAAAATTTTATTGCTTGATGAGCCATCGCTCGGGATCGCACCGTTACTTGTAAAAGAAATTTTTTCAATCATTAAAAAGATTAACAAAGAAGAAGGAACGACCATTCTCGTCGTTGAACAAAATGCGAATATCGCCTTGTCGATTGCCCATTATGGATACATTATGGAAAATGGTCGCATTGTAATGGATGGTCCGGTTGAGAGACTACTGGAAAATGAAGATGTAAAAGAATTTTACCTTGGCATGAGCGAGAAAGGGCGTAAAAATTATCGCGAAGTAAAGTCGTATAAACGGAGAAAGCGGTGGTTGTAATGGAAGGGTGGAAATCGTTCTTGATTGACGCATACGAACAGTCGCCAGCATTACGCGAGCGGTTAGACGCTGAAAATATCAATCCGTATGAATTGACAACGGTTGAACAGCTTAGTCGTATCCCTGTATTGAAAAAAGAACAACTACCTTTTTTGCAAAAACATGAGTTGCCCTTTGGAAAGATGATTACAAAAAAAACAAATGAACTTGCGCGCATATTTATGTCCCCTGGTCCGATTTATGACCCACAAGGAGACGACCAAGATGAATGGGGATTTTCAGAAGCGCTTCAAGCGGCAGGTTTTGCGAAAGATGATATCGTTCAAAACACGTTTTCTTATCATTTATCACCAGCAGGGTTTATGTTTGATAGCGCCCTTCGCCAGATCGGAGCAACAGTCGTTCCAGCCGGTCCGGGCAATCGCGAATTGCAAGTGCAACTGATGAATGATTTACAAGTTACAGGGTATGTTGGTACGCCAAGTTTTCTACATTTATTGTTGCAGTATGCGGATGAAAAAAGGATACATGTAGCGGTGAAGAAGGCGTTTTTTACCGCAGAAAAACTAACAGAAAGTATGCGTGAACAGTTTGAACAAAGGGGCATTCGTGTTTTTGAAGGATACGGAACAGCTGATTGTGGTTGCATCGCGTTTGAGGATCGACAAGGTCCAGGCTTAAAAATTAGTTCACGTGCGATCGTTCAACTATGCGATCCGATAACGGGAGAGCCGCTTGATGAAGAAGGGGAAATCGTTGTTACGATATTTGATCGCACGTATCCGCTTGTTCGGTTTGGCACAGGGGATGTTTCACGTTGGGTAGAAGGTTATAAAGGTGAGCGTATCATCGGTGTGCTTGGACGTGTCGGTACGAGTGTAAAAGTGAAAGGGATGTTTATTCATGAACAACAGTTAAAGCAAGTGATGACCGAAGTGGATTGCCCAATATTTCAAGCGGTGGTGACAAAGGAAAATGATCGTGACCAATTAACGATTTACATCGAAAAAGAGCTTGATGAAGATGCGAAACAAAAAATAAAAAACGTTATTCGCGTGACGCCAATATTCGTTCGTGTTAATCATGTACATGGGGCGGATCGCTGCCTCGTTGATCAAAGAAAATCGTAAAAAGAGGCGTTATGCCTCTTTTTACAAAAATGTTCGTTTTACTTTTTCCCAAAATGAATTATCTTTTAGTTTGACTGTTTTAATGACTTTTCCACTTAATGAAATATCAATTTTTTCGACGTGTTGAATGCTTAATGCTTCATTATCCATACCGATAATCGGATAATCGTTTCCGTCTTGTACTACTTTCAATGTAAGTTTGCGATTTCCGCTTAAAATAAATGATGAGCCGAGGGTACGATAACGATTATTGTTTAATGACGCTAATTCGCTTACTTGAAAGCAAGGGAGCATCGGATCAACGACTGCGCCATTGACTGATTTATTGTAAGCGGTACTTCCTGTAGGTGTAGCAATGATCATTCCATCACCACGGAATGTTTCGAAATGTAAGTTGTCAATAAACACGTCCATGACAAACGTTTTAATAACACTTGAACGAATCGAACATTCATTCAAACAATAAAATGATGTCGAGTCATTGACTGTGACATAAATCGTTGGATATTTCCGCACTTCAATTTGTTCCGTTGTCATCGCTTCAATCATTTTTTTCGTATCATGAATATGGAAATCACAATACATACTTAATGAACCTGACGTTGAAATACCCGCATATAAGCAATCGTCACGAAAGCCTGTTTTTCTGACGGCTTGTAAAAATGTCCCGTCTCCACCGACGCTTACAATAATGTTTGCTTGTTTCGCATCGTCCACAACTTCAAACTTATACTGTTTAGCCAGTTCAATGAGCGGTTGAACTTGTTTTTTCGTTTCGTCATCATGTTTATGAAAGAAGTACATACGATTGCGTCGTTCAGTCATCGATTTTCCCTCCGTTAAAATGTCCTCACGTTTATTTTATCATTTATTTTCCATTCATAGATAATTTATTCGTTTAATTTCACTCATTTTTGTCGAAAATGTCATCGGGAGGGAAGTGAACAACCGATGATTTTCGTTATTGTCATCATCCTTATAGCCTTTTTAGCGCTTATTCCTTTTTTATATGTGCACATTACGATTCAATTTCGACATGCACAAGATAATGATCAATTAACGGTAGACATTCGCCTTCTTCGGTTTCTTCGTTATCGTTTTACTGTTCCGCTTATTGAAATATCGAAAAAAGAAGCTGGAGTAGTGACAGAGCAAAAAACGAATACAGGAAAAGATGAAAAAACGACGTTTACTGTTAGTGATGCTCGCAAACGTTTTTCGCAAGTACAACATTTGTTAAATAAAATTGTTCATTTACATACAATCGTAAAAAAATTTTTACAAAAAGTTTCGATATTACAGTTTCAATGGCATACACAAATTGGGGTGGGGGACGCTGCAAAAACAGCAATGCTTGTGGGAGTTGGTTGGTCGTTGAAATATTATATAGTCGCAATGATAAGCAAATATATGAATGTTTGTAGCGCTCCGTCCATTTCTATCGTTCCTTTTTTTCAAGGAGCAGTATCATGTATGTCGTTTACATGTATGATTCGATTTCGAATCGGTTATGCTATATTAGCAGGACTGAAGGTCGTAAAACATTGGAAAAAAGGTGCAAAAGTTTCTAGGAGGAATGAAAATGAGTGGACATCCAATTGAAGGATTAATGACGACAGCGATGGAAAACTTAAAGCAAATGATCGATGTCAATACGATTATTGGTGATCCTGTGGAGACGCCAGATGGAAGCGTCATTTTAACTGTATCAAAAGTCGGTTTCGGTTTTGCAGCAGGCGGTAGTGAGTTTATGTTGAATGATGGAAATGAACAACAAAAAGAAGCTCATCCGTTTGGTGGCGGAAGCGGTGGCGGTGTATCGATTACACCGATTGCTTTTTTAATTGTGAATAGTTCAGGTGTGAAACTGTTGCATGTTGATGAAAGTACGCATTTATATGAGAAAATTTTAGACTTAGCTCCGCAAGCGATTGAAAAAATTCAGCAAATGTTCGAGAAAAAAGAAAAACCGAAGCAACAACATAACGAAGCACCCGATTTTGATATTTAGTCTCAATCGAAATAATTGAATTTTTCATCTAATTACGTTATGATGAGCCTGTATCTTATATAAAGAGGAGGCTTACTATGGCGAGTGTTACATTTAAAGGAAATCCTGTCACATTAATCGGTCAAGAAGTGAAAGTCGGTGATGCGGCCCCGAATTTCACCGTGCTTGCAAACGATTTATCGCCAGTGACATTAGATGATACAAAAGGATTTGTTCGTTTAATTAGCGTTGTACCGTCGATCGACACGGGGGTTTGTGATGCCCAAACACGTCGCTTTAATGAAGAAGCAGGAAGCATTGAAGGCGTAAAAGTATTAACGATTAGTGTCGATTTGCCATTTGCTCAAAAACGTTGGTGCGCTACAAATGGATTAGAAAACGTTGTCACGTTATCCGATCATCGCGACGTATCGTTTGGTCAAGCCTACGGTGTGCTTATGCAAGAGTTGCGTTTACTTGCCCGTGCTGTATTTGTTGTTGATCGCAATGATCGTGTGACATATGTTGAGTATGTATCTGAAGCGACAAACCATCCAAACTATGAAGCGGCGATCGAAGCGGCAAAACAAGCGGCTCAACAATAATTATGAGAGGCTATCTCAAAAAAAGGGATAGCCTTTTTCGTTTACATTCTCTAAAATAAAATGTCGGACAGAAAGGAGTGAAGCGTATTGGAAAAGCTATTTACAGTCATTGACGAAACGGCAACGTGGCTGCAAGAAGAATTAAAATGTTCTTATTTAGAAGCTGTCACTGAAACGGGTGAAAACATATTTCATGAAGAAATCTTGCAAGAAGAAGTAAGTGAGTTGTTAAAAGAACGGCTGAAAAAAGCGTACCAATCTATCAGTTTACACGATTGGAAAAATGAACATATTCGTAAAGCGTTGCAATTAGCGATGTTAAAAGGAATGAAGGAATACGTACAGCCTCACCACCAAATGACACCAGATGCCGTATCTGTATTTATCGGTTATTTAGTTGATGAATTTACAAAAACGTATTTTTCGCTATCGCTTCTCGATCCTGCTATTGGCACAGGGAATTTAATGACAGCTGTATTAAATCAACTGACGAATAAAAAAGTAAGAAGTTACGGAGCGGATATAGACGATTTATTATTGAAGCTCGCTTATGTGAATGCAAATTTACAACAACATGAAATTCAACTATTTCATCAAGATAGTTTAAAACCGTTGTTTATTGAGCCGGTTGACATAGTTGTGTGCGATTTGCCGATCGGATATTATCCAGATGACGAAAACGCCAAGTCGTTTCGCTTACATGTAAAAAGTGGTCATTCATATGCTCATTATTTATTTATTGAACAAAGTATTCGTTATACGAAAGAAGGCGGGTATTTATTTTTCTTAATTCCAAATACCCTGTTTACATCAGACGAATCAAAACAATTGCATGCGCTCATCAAAGAAGAGACGTTTATCCAAGGGTTGTTGCAGCTTCCGCTTTCGATGTTTAAAAATAAAGCGGCAGCGAAAAGTATTTTTATTTTGCAAAAGAAAGGAGAGCGCGCAAAAGCTCCAAAACAAGCGTTGCTTGCTCAGCTTCCTAGCTTTTCAAATAAGCAAGCGATGCAAGCGATGGTGTTAAAGCTCGAACAATGGCTAAAAGAAAATCGTTCATAACCTTCTGAATATAACAAATATGTGAAGAAAACGTTTTCGTCAAGTTTGTGTACTTGAAAAGAGCGACGAACGACCCGTAAAATGAGAAGCGTACCGATGAAATTCGCATATTTGCATACAATAACTGTGAACGATGTTAAAGGAGCTGTTTAGTCAAATGCCAAAAGTCATAGCGATTAATGCGGGAAGTTCTTCGTTAAAGTTTCAATTGTTCAATATGCCGAGTGAAGAAGTATTAACAAAAGGTGTGGTTGAGCGAATCGGTTTTGAAGATGCGATTTTTAATATTACAGTAAATGGTGAAAAAATAAAAGAAGTAACATCCATTCCAGATCATGCGGTTGCTGTAAAAATGTTGCTTGATAAATTAATTGAGCTTGGCATCATTCAATCGTTTGATGAAATTGAAGGAATTGGCCATCGCGTTGTGCATGGTGGCGAAAAATTTAGCGACTCGGTTTTAATTACAGATGAAACGTTAAAAGAAATTGAAGATTTATCTGACTTAGCGCCATTACACAACCCAGCGAACGTTGTTGGTATTAAAGCGTTCCGTGAAGTGTTGCCGAACGTACCAGCTGTGGCTGTATTCGATACCGCATTCCATCAGACGATGCCAGAGCAGTCGTTTTTATATAGCCTGCCGTATGAGTATTATGAAAAGTTTGGCATTCGTAAATACGGATTCCACGGCACATCGCATAAATATGTGACACAACGAGCAGCTGAACTATTAGGGCGACCAATTGAGCAACTTCGCCTAATTTCTTGTCACTTAGGAAATGGAGCGAGCATTGCAGCAGTAGAAGGTGGAAAATCGATTGATACGTCGATGGGCTTTACGCCGCTTGCTGGTGTAGCAATGGGGACGCGTTCCGGCAATATCGACCCAGCGTTAATCCCATACATTATGCAAAAGACAGGGAAAACAGCCGAGGAAGTCATTGATATTTTAAATAAAAAGAGTGGTATGCTTGGCTTAACTGGTTTTTCAAGCGATTTACGCGATATTGAGGAAGCGGCTGCTAAAGGCGATCAACGCGCAGAATTAGCGCTTGAAGTGTTTGCAGGGCGCATTCATAAATATATCGGTTCATACGCAGCGCGCATGTGCGGTGTAGATGCGATTATTTTCACAGCGGGTATTGGAGAAAACAGCGATGTTGTGCGCGCAAAAGTATTGCGTGGTCTTGAATTTATGGGCGTTTACTGGGATCCAGCATTAAATAAAGTGCGCGGGAAAGAAGCGTTCATTAGCTATCCACACTCGCCTGTAAAAGTATTAGTCATCCCGACGAATGAAGAGGTTATGATCGCTCGTGACGTCATGCGATTAGCGAACATAGCATAAAAAGGTGTCCGTATGGGCACCTTTTTTACATTTTCATTGATGTATGCGATTTGTGACCGTTTGGTTCATTCGATACCAAATCCATAAATCGTTAATGATTGAAGCGAGAGATGCAATTTCAAAGTTGAGCATGCATGAGCGGGCGAAATCGTTTTCTTCCCCAAGCTGCCTTTGCTTTTCATTAATTTGCTGTTCTAATTCAATAATTCGATCAGGAATTTTCCCGCGAATCGTCTCCCACTCTAATAAAATTTCTGCTTGTTCTTCTTTTGTGTACATATCCCATGCTTTCTCTAAATGTGGCAAGCGAATACCAAGGCGTTCATCATATACAAAGTGTGCGCTCATTTCGTTCTCCCATCCTTTTCATTTATCAATTTTTATTTTAATCAAAATAGTTATTGAAAAAAAGAAAAATAGCTGTTACATTATTAATATGCAAAATGAATAAATATTAAATAATAAGTATTTTTATTCTTTAGGGAGGAACGATCATGGCAAAACCAAAAGTAGTGCTCGCTTATTCTGGGGGTTTAGATACATCGGTAGCGATTAAATGGCTACAAGAACAAGGATATGATGTTGTAGCTTGTTGTTTAGATGTCGGAGAAGGAAAAGATTTAGAATTTGTGAAAGAAAAAGCGTTAAAAGTCGGCGCTGTACAATCATATATGATTGATGCAAAAGAAGAGTTTGCGAATGAATATGCGCTTGTTGCTTTGCAAGCACACGCGCTGTATGAAGGAAAATATCCGCTCATCTCTGCGTTGTCCCGTCCGTTAATTTCAAAAAAACTTGTTGAAATTGCTGAATTAGAAGGAGCGGTTGCTGTGGCGCACGGTTGCACAGGAAAAGGGAATGACCAAGTGCGCTTTGAAGTGTCCATTCAAGCATTGAATCCCAATTTAAAAGTGATTGCACCTGTTCGCGAATGGAAATGGTCGCGCGAAGAAGAAATTGAATATGCGAAACAACATAACATTCCAATTCCAATCGATTTAGATAGCCCATTTTCCATTGATCAAAACTTATGGGGAAGAAGCAACGAGTGCGGCATTTTAGAAGACCCATGGGCAGCGCCGCCAGAAGAAGCATACGAGTTAACAGTTGCACTTGAACATACACCAAATGAGCCAGATATCATTGAAATCGGCTTTGAGCAAGGGATACCGAAAACAATTAACGGAAAAGCGTATTCGCTTGCAGAGCTTATTCTTGAACTGAATGCACTAGCTGGCAAACACGGCGTTGGTCGCATTGACCATGTTGAAAACCGACTCGTTGGGATTAAATCGCGTGAAGTATACGAATGTCCAGGAGCAATGACGCTTATTAAAGCACATAAAGAATTAGAAGACTTAACGCTCGTCAAAGAAGTCGCGCATTTTAAGCCGATCATTGAGCAAAAAATTGCAGAAGTCATTTATAACGGTCTTTGGTTTTCCCCGTTAAAAGATGCGCTTGTTGCATTTTTGAAAGAAACACAAAAAAATGTCACTGGTGTTGTGCGAGTGAAATTGTTTAAAGGGCATGCAATTGTAGAAGGTCGAAAATCTCCGTTTTCGTTATATGATGAAAAGTTAGCGACATACACAGCAGAAGATGAATTCGATCATCAAGCGGCTGTCGGGTTTATTTCTTTGTTTGGCTTGCCGACAAAAGTGTATAGTATCGTCAACGGAGAAAAGAAGGTGACTGTGTGAAAAAGTTATGGGGAGGACGGTTTACAAAAACAGCAGCACAATGGGTCGATGACTTTGGCGCATCGATCCATTTTGACCAACAGCTCGTTGAAGAAGATATCGAAGGAAGTATTGCGCATGTGACGATGCTCGGTGAATGTGGCATTTTGCCAAAAGAAGATGTCGAAACGATTAAAAAAGGGTTAACGAAGTTATTAGAAAAAGCAAAAAACGAAGAGCTTTCCTTTTCGGTTGCCTATGAAGATATTCATTTAAACATTGAAAAAATGTTGATTGATGAAATCGGCTCTGTTGGAGGGAAGCTTCATACGGGAAGAAGTCGAAACGATCAAGTCGCGACAGATATGCATTTGTACTTGCGAAAACGGGTCGCTGAGATCATCGAGCTCATTCGTCAATTGCAACGTGTGCTTGTGGAAAAAGCAGAACAACATATTGAAACGCTTATTCCTGGTTATACGCACTTACAACGAGCACAGCCAATTTCATTTGCTCATCATTTGATGGCGTATGTATGGATGTTTGAACGGGATCGAGAGCGGTTTACCGAATCGTTAAAGCGAATTAACAAATCGCCACTTGGTGCAGGGGCGCTGGCAGGGACGACGTTTCCGATCGATCGACATTTGACCGCCAAAATTCTCGGTTTTGATAGCATATATGAAAATAGTTTAGATGCGGTGAGCGATCGTGACTTTATTATCGAATTTTTAAGCCATAGTTCCCTTTTGATGATGCATTTATCCCGCTTTTGTGAAGAGCTTATTCTTTGGTCGAGTCAAGAGTTTCAGTTTATTGAAATAGATGACACGTTTGCGACAGGAAGCAGCATTATGCCGCAAAAGAAAAATCCAGATATGGCTGAGCTCATTCGTGGAAAAACAGGACGGGTGTACGGGCATTTAATGGCGTTACTGACCGTTATGAAAGGGTTGCCGCTCGCTTATAATAAAGATATGCAAGAAGATAAAGAAGGTATGTTTGACACGGTTCAAACGGTCATCGGTAGCTTAAAAATTTTCACCGGCATGATTGAAACGATGACGGTTCGTACTGATGTAATGGAAAAAGCAACGAAACAAGATTTTTCAAATGCAACAGAACTAGCAGATTATTTAGCGAAAAAAGGTGTCCCGTTTCGCAAGGCGCATGAAATCGTCGGGAAACTCGTGCTTACATGCATTGAACGAGGTGTTTTTTTAGTAGATTTGCCGCTCGATGTATATCAACAAGCCTCGCCTTTATTTGAAGAAGATATTTATGATGCGCTCGATCCATATACAGCAGTAAATCGTCGTACGAGTGCGGGGGGGACAGGATTTACTGAAGTAAAAATAGCAATTGAGAAAGCTAAGCAAATGATAGAGGCATAAAAGCGCTCGCTTTTATGCCTCTGTTTGTTCAGGTGTGCGTACGACGAGCACATCGCATTTTGCATATCGTGTAATATGTTCGGAAACGCTTCCGATGAAAAAGCGTTCGACTGCACTCATTCCTGTTGCGCCACAAACAATTAAATCCACTTCATATTTTGGAGCGACTTCTTTTGAAATTTTTACTTTTGGGGAACCGTACTCAATATCTGTGACGACTTCTTTCACTCCTGCCTCGACAGCTTGTTTTTCATACGATTGCAACAATTCTTTTGCGAATTTTTCTGCCCGCTCTGCCACCGTTCGATCGTATGCTTCAATGGTCGCAAATGAACGAACGTCAATGATGTGTGAAAGAACGAGTGAAGCGTCGTTGCGTTTAGCAATTTCAATTGCTTTTTTAAACGCCCATTCTGCTTCTTTTGAGCCATCGACTGCTACTAAAATTTTTTTATACTTGTACATAAACACTCCCCCAATAAAAAATTTTCCTTCCTATTCAAGTATATCATTTTTTGTAAAACAAACACTACGTATTGTCGAAAAATTTATGACGAAAGGGGTAAAACAATGCGTGAAAAGGATCAAAAAGAACAACTGTATTACGATGAAAACGGCGTTTCAGAAGTAACTGAGCAAATTACAGATGCGTACATTAGCGGCGTTATTGAACAGGAAGATGAACAAAAGAGGCGATAACGCCTCTTTTGTTTCTAGCGAGCATAACAAGTGTTTTCCTCCGCCTATTTGTAGTACGATAAACATAGCAAAGCATGGATGGAGGGATGAGTGTGAGACATGCTATTGTAACAGCAGGAACGAAAGGACTTGGCAAAAAAGTAACGGAACGCTTTTTAGACAAAGGCTACGCTGTCACTGTCAATTACCGAAGCGACGTACAAGCGGTTGAAGCGTTGAAAGAAATGTATCGTGATTGTCATGACCGTCTTCATTTTGTACAAGGGGATGTGACGAACAAAGAAGATTTAATTCGCCTCGTGGATGAAGCGTTGGCGAAATTCGGGCGAATCGACTATTTGATTCATAATGCAGGTCCTTACATATTCGAGCGAAAAAAACTGGCGGATTATACTGACGACGAATGGTACGAAATGATTGAAGGGAACTTAAGCGCCATGTTTCATCTGTTTAAACGAGTTGTCCCGATTATGCGCAACCAACGTTTCGGCCGCATTGTGACATATGGTTTTCAAGGAGCAGATCACGCACCAGGATGGATGTATCGTTCAGCATTTAGCGCGGCAAAAGTGGGGCTCGTTTCGCTTACAAAAACGATTGCGCTTGAAGAAGCGGAGTACGGTATTACAGCAAATATGGTTTGTCCGGGAAATATTATTGGAGAAATGAAAGAAGCGACGATTGCATATGCCCGCCACATAAAAGACGATATGACACCGATTGGTCGTTCAGGGACAGGAGAAGATATTGCCCGCGTCGTTGAATTTTTATGTGATGATCACTCCGATATGATTACGGGGACAGTCGTTGAAGTAACCGGCGGTCTTGATGTTATTCATCGGTATCGAAAATAGGCTGCCATCGCGACAGCCTATATGATTTGTAGTTCTTTTGGGTATGTTGTTAAAAGAAGCGGTCCTTTTTCAGTCATATACACGTCGTCTTCAATGCGTACGCCACCGACCGATGGGACGTAAATACCAGGCTCAATTGTAAATACCATTCCTGCTTGAAGAGGCATTGTGTTTGCTGCGTTCATTGACGGATATTCATGAACATCAATGCCGAGACCATGACCGATTCGATGCGGAAAATATGCTCCGTATCCTTTTTGTTCGATGAGCGAACGAGCGGTTTTGTCAATGCTTCCAATCGGTGCGCCAATTTGACACGCATGAATCGCCGCTTGCTGCGCGTGTAAGACGGTGTTGTATATGCGTTTTTGTTTTTCTGTTGGTTGCCCGAATACGACTGTGCGCGTAATATCGGAACAATATCCATCAAGTACGACACCGAGGTCAAATAACACAAAATCGCCTGCTTGAATGCGATTCATTCCAGGGACACCATGGGGATGTGCGCTATTTGTTCCGGTAAGAACCATCGTATCAAACGCCATCGTGCGTACCCCTTGTTTTTTTAGTTCATATTCAATAGTGGCGATAATTTCTAATTCTGTTTTCCCTTCTTTCAGCGAACGTACACCGACATCGACACCGAAATCCGCTAATTCGGCTGCTTGACGAAGCGTTTGGAGCTCTTTTTCATCTTTTGTCATACGTAGTTCATGGAGCGTATCAGTTAAGTCGAAAAACGATGCATGTGAAAAGTATGATTGTAGCTGCTCGAGACGACTTACCGTCATATGAGATGCTTCAATACCAATTCGTTCTGTTTGCACGTTTCGTCTGTTTAGTTCATCGCGCAACATATGCCACGGATCATGCACATCATCATAGCTGACGATGGAATATGGCCAGCCTCCTTGTTTCGCTTGGTTGGCATCCATTTCTGGGCAAATAAGAAACGGTTCTTCATTAGGAAATACAACAATGGCTAGTAGCCGTTCATGCGGGTTGCTGTAAAAGCTGCTAAAATAAAAAACGTTTGCTGTTGATGTAATGAACGCCCATGATGCGTTTGTTTCTTTCAGTTTTTTTTGGAGTTTACTTATTCGTTCCATCATATTCACATCCTTTCTTTTTCAGCTTATCATGAACGAAAAAAGAAGGAAATCGTGCAAAAATGAAGAAACAAAATCATGTGAAAAACGGAGAAAGTCCTGCGGTAATATGTCAAGGTGAAACATCATCGAAATTGGAAATTTGAT